>NZ_DIAO01000001.1:0-262626 GCF_002416465.1 Leclercia sp. UBA5076 | reverse complement strand
CTCTGCCTGAGCTTCCTGCTGATGATTGGCTTTAGTCTCGTGGCGGACGGTTTTGGTTTCCATATTCCGAAGGGGTATCTCTACGCCGCGATCGGCTTCTCGGTGATTATCGAGGCGCTGAACCAGCTGGCGATTTTCAACCGCCGTCGCTTTCTCTCCGCCAATCAGACGCTGCGCCAGCGTACCGCCGAGACGGTGATTCGTCTGCTGAGCGGTAAAAAGGAGGATGCCGAGCTGGATGCGCAGTCCGCCTCCCTGCTCGCCGACCATGACAACAGCCCGATCTTCGCCCCTCAGGAGCGGCGGATGATTGAGCGGGTGCTCCACCTGAACCAGCGCTCCGTCAGCAGCATCATGACCTCGCGCCATGATATCGAGCATATCGACCTCAATGCCCCGGAGGCGACCATCCGTGCGCTGCTGGATAAAAACCAGCACACCCGCATTGTGGTCACCGGTAGCGACCGGGAAGAGGAGCTGCTGGGGGTGGTTCATGTGATTGATCTGCTCAATCAGCAACTGCGCGGCGAGCCATTAAACCTGCGGGTGCTGATCCGTCAGCCGCTGGTCTTCCCGGAGGGGCTGCCGCTGCTGCAGGCCCTGGAGCAGTTCCGCAACGCGCGCACCCACTTTGCTTTTGTGGTGGATGAGTTTGGTTCCGTGGAGGGGATTGTCACCCTTAGCGACGTGATGGAGACCATCGCGGGTAACCTGCCAAACGAAGTGGAAGAGATCGACGCCCGGCATGATATCCAGAAGAACGCCGACGGAAGCTGGACCGCGAACGGCCATATGCCGCTGGAAGATCTGGTGCAGTATGTGCAGTTGCCGCTGGATGATAAGCGCGAATATCACACCATCGCCGGGCTGCTGATGGAGAACCTGCAGCGAATCCCCCAGCCGGGGGAAGAGGTGCAGGTGGGCGATTACGCGCTGAAAACGCTGGAGGTGGAGAACCACCGGGTGCAGAAGGTACAACTAATCCCGCTGATCACGGAGGATGATGTGGATTACGAGGTGTGATGCGGTTCCCCTCACCCTCTCGGGTGAGGGGAGATAGCGCTACTGAAGCTTATCCAGCAACTTCTTCACATCTTTCCCGTTCTTCGACTCTTTATTCTTCTCTGCCCAGTCGCTCAGACGACGTTTCGCTTCATCCTGGAGATGCTTACGCAGCAGCTGATCCACTTGCAGGGTGTAGTTCAGCGCCTGCCATTTGCCGTAGACATTCAGCGGGATCGGCGTCGTTTTCAGGAAATCGACCAGCTTACCTTCGCCAAGCCAGCCCTCCAGCACCCGAACTTTGAAGCGGGTGTCGGCGGTCTCCTTAACCAGATCCAGCGTGCCGTTGCCTTCGAGCATCAACATTGGTGATTCGCCCTGCATCCCCTCCAGCGTCACCTGCCCCTTATTGAGGGTCAGATCGGTAACAAAGCTGTCCAGACGGGTCGCATTGTCAAAGTTGTCTTTGACCTTCACGTTACTGCTGCGCTCCACCGCCTGCTGCACCAGCTGCTGGAAGTTAAGCCCTTCCATGCGGGTATTGTGCATTTCCAGATGTGCCTTACCCTGCCAGTTATGGCGGAAGGCTTCCGCGTCAATCTTGCTGCCGGAGAAGTCCCCGGCCAGGTTCAGGCTGCCGGTCAGCGCAATCGGATAATTAAAGGCCTTCAGGATGGTGCCGATCTCAATGTTATCGAGACGCGGCTGGAAGGTGGTCTGGGCGGTGGCTTTACGCACGTCGAGCGTACCGGGCAAGGAGAGCTGCCCTTCCCCCAATTTACCGCTCAGTTCCGCAATGGTCAGAAGCCCGTTCTCGTTGCTCATCTGGCTGCTGACCTGGGTGAAGTCCATCCCACGCCAGCGTACGCTGTTGGCTTTGAGCTGGATATCGGCACTGAAGCCACGCAGACCGTTGTAATCAGGCTGGTCCAGACTGGAGGCGATAACCGGGCGCTGGGCTCTGGCCTGATTTTGCCCCTGCTGTACCGCCTGATTGTTTGCCGCTGCGGTCGCCTGCGCCGGGAGCAGATTTTCCAGATTAAGCCTGTCGAACTGCAGATTCATGTTCCACTGCGGGTCGGTACCCAGGATCACGCGGGCCTGCCCAGTGAGGGCACTGTCATTAGCCTGCAAATTGAGTTGATTGAGCGCGAGCTGTTTCTGCTCCTCGCGCCACTGAACCTGTAAGGTGCCCTGCCCGCTGATGCCCTGCGCCGGCAGATCGACGCCGGTCAGTTGCCAGGTGAGCTGCTCAATGTCGGCGCTCAGCAGATACGGATAGTCAGAGGCGTTGACGTTAGCGCTAAATGCGAGGTTCAGATCGCGCTGATTGCGGTTCACGCGGGCGCTAAAATCGATTTTGCCTTTGTGGTGTTCATCCTGTTCCATCTGCAGGTTGAGATTGCGAACCGTGACCTGCTCGTCCCCCTCGTGCTGGAACACCAGCAGGCTGTCAGCCACCTTCAGACGGCCAATATCGAATGACCAGCCGGTATCCTCGGCTTTATCCGGCAGCGTGTTTTCACGCGGGGCCACCGGCGCATCGGCATTACGTACCGCTTCAGACTGCGGGGTCAGCTGGATCACCGCCCCTTTGAGCATCACCTCATTGACCTGCAACTGATGCGACAGCAGCGGCATTAACGCCACGTCAAGGCGCATATTGTCGGCAGTCACCATCGGCACCGACGCCCCCGGCGCGGTGAGGGACATGCGTCCGGAAAGGATGCTAAGCTGCGGCCAGACGTGCCAGCGCAGCGGGCCATCCAGCTTCAGGACATAGCCGCTGCGCGCCTCCACCTGACGCACCATGTAGGTGCGAAAGTCATTGGGATTGACCAACAGAACCAACGCTGACAGGCCTGCAATCAGCACCACCAGCAAAATCATCAGCGTTGTCAGAACTCTTCTCATGGCTTCCTCAATGGACCGGATTTAAGCTCAATCTTTATCAATACGACTGGCGACAGCACCCTGCTGATCGCGATATTTAGCATCCTGGCGGCGGTTGTAAGGACGTGCCGCCGGGCCGGTTAACGGCTCGAAACTCAACGCGCCAATCATCATGCCCGGACGCAGCGCCAGGGGCAGTTTACCGGCGTTGAAGAACTCCAGCACGATACGCCCTGACCAGCCCGGATCGATACGGTGCGCAGTCACGTGTACCATCAGCCCCAGACGCGCCAGCGACGAACGTCCGTCGAGCCAGCCAACCAGATCCGCAGGCAGGGTGATGGATTCAAAGGTGACGGCCAGCGCCAGTTCACCCGGATGTAAATAGAACGCCTCGCCGTCGTCCAGCACGATTTCGTCGCTCATCACCCGATCGAGTGCGGCGCTGACTTCATCTTTCGGCCCACTGAGGTCGATAAAGGGCGCGGTATGGCCGCTAAAGGTACGAAACTTATTCCCCAGACGGACATCGACAGTCACGCCGTTAATGCGCTCGACCGGCGGGCGCGGGGTAATGCTCAGACGTCCTTCGTCCAGCCAGGCTTCAATATCTCGGTCACAAAGACGCATCACTTTCTCCTTTCGTGCAGCGCGCCCTCAGGCCACCAGAGCCGGAGGGCGAACCCGGTTATCTTTGAACGGTACACAATTCGCGCGTGTTATTCAAAAAACTGGCTGATTTTCGCTTTCAGAATATCAATAGCGATGCGGTTTTTACCCCCGCGCGGCACGATGATATCGGCGTACTGTTTGGACGGTTCAATAAACTGCAGGAACATTGGGCGGACCGTTTTCTGGTATTGCGCCATCACCGAATCCATTGAGCGGCCGCGTTCGTTCACGTCGCGTTTGATGCGGCGCATCAGGCAGATATCCAGCGGGGTGTCGACAAAAATCGAGAAGTTCATGGATTCGCGCAGACGGGCGTCGGTGAGCAGCAGGATCCCTTCGAGGATAATGACCTTTTTCGGCGCAATGCGCACGGTTTCCTGCAGACGGGTGTGTTCAACATAGCTATAGACGGGCAGCTCAATGGCAGTGCCGTTCTTCAGGGCCTGAAGATGCTGGAATAACAAGCTGTGGTCCATCGCGCTGGGATGGTCATAGTTGGTCTTGACACGCTCTTCCATCGACAGATGGCTTTGATCTTTGTAATAGCTGTCTTCTGGAATAACGCCGATGTGCTCATCACCGACCTGTTCACGTAATTCACGGTAAAGCGTACTGGCAATGAGACTTTTACCTGAAGCCGATGCGCCGGCGATGCCTATAATGACGCACTGATGAGACTTATCAGTCATAAATTTTGCGACCTGAGTAACCTGGATGTAAGGAAGGACGACGCCTGAGCGTCAAACGCGGCAATTATAGGGATTTCATCGGCCTGATACCAGCCGAATAGAAATGTTATGCGAGACACGTTCAAAGTCCGTGCAGATTACTCCTGATACAAATTTTTTCGGCTACTTTTCCAGCGCCAAAGATGAATTTTTTGCAGGATAAGTATTTAATAATGCTGTGATGTCAATTTATGAGCGCATACCATATAAATTGTAAATTGTTTGTACTAGCATGATCAAAATTAAAAAATGAACTCGTCTGGAGAAGACTCCTGGCGGCATGGCGTCTTCGGATAGAGCGGTAATGAATAAAAAATACCAGCGCGTTTTGGTCACTACGCCACATCCTTTACTACGGCTTGTCAGTCTTGGACTGGTTACCTTTATATTCACACTTTTCTCGCTCGAATTAACGCGTTTAGGCACTTTTTTAGCACCTTTATGGTTCCCGACCTCAATTATGATGGTGGCGTTTTACCGCCACGCCGGAAAGATGTGGCCCGGGATCGCCCTCGCCTGTAGCGTCGGGAATATCTTCGCCACCTGGCTTATCTTCTCCTGGGACACCGTCAACCTGTGGTACACGGGCATCAACGTTGTGGAGGCCTTTGCCGGTGCTTTACTGCTGCGCAAACTGCTCCCCGCCTACAACCCCTTACAGAATCTCGGAGACTGGATCCGTCTGGCGATCGGCAGCGCGCTTATCCCGCCCCTGCTGGGCGGCGTACTGGTCTGGCTGCTGGTCCCAAGCGACGAGCCGCTGCGCACCTTTATGGTCTGGGTGCTGTCAGAATCTGTCGGCTCGCTGGCGCTGGTGCCATTAGGCCTGCTGTTTAAGCCGCACTATCTGCTGCGCCATCGCAACCCGCGCCTGCTGTTTGAAACCCTGCTGACCATGGCAGTGACGCTGATTCTGAGCTGGATCGCTCTGCATTTTTTGCCCTGGCCCTTTACGGCCATCATTGTTCTGCTGATGTGGAGCGCCGTGCGTCTGCCGCGTCTTGAAGCCTTCCTGGTCTTCCTGGTGACGGTAATGATGGTGTCGTTGATGATTGCCAAAAATCCGGTTCCGCTGACCACGCAAAATTTTGGCGCGATGACCAACGCCCCATGGTTGCCCTTCCTGATGATGCTGCTGCCCGCCAACGTAATGACGATGGTGATGTACGCATTTCGCGCCGAGCGTAAGCACATTACCGAGAGCGAAGAGCGTTTTCGCAACGCGATGGAGTATTCCGTTATCGGTATGGCGCTGGTCAGCACCGACGGGCAGTGGCTGCAGGCGAACAAAGCGCTGTGTCAGTTCCTCGGCTACTCCCAGTCCGAGCTGCGTTCCCTTAGCTTCCAGCAACTTACCTGGCCGGAAGATTTAGAGAGCGATCTGGAGCAACTGGATCAACTGCTGCAAGGCAAAATCAACAGCTACTCGCTGGAAAAGCGTTACTACACCCGTAGCGGCGAGGTGGTCTGGGCTCTGCTCGCGGTCTCCCTGGTACGTCACGCCGATGGTACCCCGCTCTACTTTATTGCCCAGATTGAAGATATTAACGACCTCAAGCATACCGAGTGGGTGAACAAGCGACTGATGGAACGTATTACGCTTGCCAACGAGGCTGGCGGAATTGGTATCTGGGAGTGGGACGTCAAACCCAACGTTATCAGCTGGGATAAGCGCATGTTCGAGCTGTATGAAGTGCCTGCCCATGTTAAACCCACCTGGCAGCTCTGGCATGAGTGCATGCTGCCGGAAGATCGTGCCATGGCGGAACAGGTGGTACGGGATTCGCTGGCGGCCCGCGTTCCGTTCAAGCTGGAGTTCCGTATCCGGGTGAAAGACGGTATCCGCCATATTCGCGCCCTGGCGAACCGGGTGCTGAATAAGCAGGGTGAAGTGGAACGCCTGCTTGGTATCAATATGGATATGACCGAGGTGAAAGAGCTGAACGAGGCGCTGTTCCAGGAAAAAGAGCGCCTGCATATTACCCTCGACTCCATCGGCGAAGCGGTGCTCTGTACCGATATCAATATGAACGTCACCTTTATGAACCCGGTGGCGGAGAAGATGAGCGGCTGGCTGCAGGAAGAGGCGCTGTCGCAGCCGATCCTCTCGGTTCTGCATATCACCTTTGGCGATAACGGCCCGCTGATGGAGAACATCCACAGCGGAGATATGTCCCGTAGCGATATCGAACAGGATGTGGTGCTGCACAGCCGCAACGGCGGCAGCTACGATATTCACTACAGCATTACCCCGCTAAGCACCCTCGACGGGCAGAACATCGGCTCGGTGCTGGTTATTCAGGACGTTACCGAATCGCGTAAAATGCTGCGCGAGCTGAGCTATAACGCTTCTCATGATGCCCTTACCCACCTGGCGAACCGCGTCAGTTTTGAAGCTTCCCTTAAGCGGATGTTGCACACCGTGCAGGAGACGCGCCAGCGTCACGCGCTGGTGTTTATCGATCTGGACCGCTTTAAAGCGGTCAACGACACCGCAGGCCACGCGGCGGGGGATGCGCTGCTGCGGGAGCTCTCCTCCCTGATGCTGAGCATGCTGCGTTCTACCGATATGCTGGCCCGTCTGGGCGGGGATGAGTTTGGCCTGCTGCTGCCGGACTGCAACACCGAAAGCGCGCGCTATATTGCCGGTCGTATCATCGACGCCATCAATGGGTATCACTTTATGTGGGAGGGCCGCCTGCACCGCATCGGGGCCAGCGCCGGGATCACCCAGATCGACGAGCGCAATAACCAGGCCTCAGAGGTGATGTCCCAGGCCGATATCGCCTGCTACTCGTCGAAGAACAGTGGCCGTGGCGTGGTGACGGTGTATGAACCGCAACAGGAGCGAATGCTGAACGCGCCGGGCACCATCTCGCTGGACGAGCAGTGGCACATGATCAAAGACAATCATCTGCTGATGATTGCCCGCAGCGTCGCCTCGCCGCGTATCCCTGAAAGCAGCACCTTCTGGATGCTTGCCCTGCGCCTGTGGACCAACGACGGCGAGATGCTCGAAGAGCAGGCTTTCCGGGCGGGGCTGGCGGAGCCGGAGTTAATCCACGCCCTGGACAGACGTATTTTGCAGGAGTTTTTCCGCAACTTCGCCACCCCATTGACCAACAAAGGCACCGGGGTCGCCCTGCCGCTCTCCATGGCCGGTCTTGCCAGCGCCACGCTGGTGGATGAACTGCTGGAGATGCTGCGCGCCTGTCCGCTGCAGCCGCGACTGCTGCATCTGATCGTTAACGTCAGCGTCCTGACGCAGGAGGATGACAATACCCACCACAATCTGCAGAAGCTGCGTGAAGCCGGATGCCGTATCATCCTGAGCCATGTGGGCCGCGATATGGAGGTGTTCAACCACCTGAGCGCGCAGATGGCCGATTATCTGCTCCTCGATCCCGAGCTGGTGGCGAACGTTCACGGAAATCTGATGGATGAGATGCTGGTGACCATTATCCAGGGCCACGCCCAGCGGCTGGGCATCAAAACAATCGCCGGGCCGAGCAATCAACCGATCATGATGGATACCCTCTCCGGCATTGGCATCGACTATATCTACGGCAATACCATTGGCGAGCCGCAGCCGCTGGAGCTGCTACTGAATACCAGCTATTTCGGCATCAACTGACGGCGACCAGCCGTCGGTATACCAGATATGCAGCAGGGCGTACGAGCGCCACGGCTGCCAGCGTTCAGCATAGCGGCGGATTTGCGCCGGCGTCATGCCGGCAAAGCGCTGCTTAATCAGATAATCGTCCGCCAGAAAGACATCTTTTGCCTGCCAGCCGCGCAGGGCAAAGTAGTTTGCCGTCCAGCGGCCAATTCCGGGCCGGGTCTGTAACCCTTTAATCGCGCTTTCAATATCGGCCGGGGTCTCTGTCGGGAAATCCCCTGCCATGACCGACCGGGCCAGATGGATCAGCGACTCTGCGCGTTTCAGCGGCATGCCCAGCGCTTTCAGTGCCAGCGGATCGGTTTGTGCTACCGCGGCAGGCGTCGGGAAACAGCAATAGCCCGGCGCCTCCGGCAGGGGGTCACCACATAGCGCCACCAGCTTCGCAGTGAGTTTCGCGGCCATGGCCACGCTGACCAGCTGCCCGAGGATGGCGCGCACGCCCTGCTCCCAGGTATCCATCGAGCCCGGCAGGCGCAGGCCAGGCCGCGCGGCGCCGAGCGAGCCCAGCGCCTGAGCGATCTGCTGCGGATCGCAGTGCAAATCGAACAGGCGGGTAAGCCGTGCCAGGCACAGTTCAGCGATGGGCAGCAGGCCCTCGCTGAGCACTACTTCCAGCGTGCCCCCGGGCTGTGGCGTAACGCGGATCAGCCCCCGGTGTCCCTGGCAGGCAAAGCTGCGGGTGTAGTCGGTGGGGGTCACGGTTTCAATCCCGGCGACCGCGCGATCGCCGAGAAATTTCAACATCCATTGCCAGTCATAGGGCGGCTGCCAGGTGAGGGTAAACATCGTCGCTCCTTATTTTGTCCTGTCACAGCATAAACGGAGATTGCCACCTGCGCCTTGCTTTCATATTCCTGTTGTCGCCAGCCAGACATTTCGCTACAGTCTCGCCCCTTCTCAATGGCATGGGGACGCTGAAGTGTTTATCGGATTTGACTATGGCACCGCCAACTGTTCAGTTGCGGTGATGCAAAACGGGCAGCCGCAGCTGCTGAAAATGGAAAATAACAGCACGCTGTTGCCGTCGATGCTCTGCGCGCCGACCCGCGAGGCGGTGAGCGAGTGGCTGTACCGCCATCATCAGGTACCGGCTACCGGCACGGAAACCCAGGCGCTGCTGCGTCGGGCTGTGAGCTTTAACCGCGAAGAAGATATCGACGTCACCCCGGCCAGCGTACAGTTTGGACTCTCTTCCCTGGGTCACTACATTGAGGATCCGGAAGAGGTCTACTTTGTGAAGTCGCCAAAATCTTTCCTCGGCGCCAGCGGCCTGAAGCCGCAGCAGGTGGCGCTGTTTGAAGATCTGGTCTGCGCCATGATGCTGCATATTCGCCAGCAGGCCCAGACTCAGCTGACGGATACGATCACCCAGGCGGTGATTGGCCGGCCGATTAACTTCCAGGGGCTGGGCGGCGATGACGCGAATCAGCAGGCGCAGGGGATTCTGGAACGCGCCGCGCAGCGTGCCGGTTTCCGCGATGTGGTATTCCAGTATGAGCCAGTCGCTGCCGGTCTCGATTTTGAGGCGACGCTTGAGAGCGAAAAACGGGTACTTGTCGTGGATATCGGCGGCGGAACCACCGACTGCTCGCTGCTGCTGATGGGCCCGCAGTGGCATCAGCGCCGGGATCGCGAGAACAGCCTGCTGGGGCACAGCGGCTGTCGTATTGGCGGTAATGACCTGGACATCGCCCTGGCCTTTAAGAGCCTGATGCCGCTGCTCGGCATGGGCGGGCAGACAGAAAAAGGCACCGCGCTTCCGATCCTGCCGTGGTGGAACGCCGTGGCGATCAACGATGTGCCGGCGCAAAGCGAATTCTACAGTGTCGCCAATGGCCGTTTTCTTAACGATCTGATCCGCGACGCTCAGGATGGCGACAAAGTGGCGCTGTTGCATAAAGTGTGGCGTCAACGTCTGAGCTACCGGGTGGTACGCAGCGCGGAAGAGAGCAAAATTGCCCTCTCCGAGGCCGCAGAACACGCCGTAACGCTGCCGTTCATCAGCGATGAGTTGGCGACGGCCATCAGCCAGCAGGGGCTGGAGGCGGCGCTGGCGCATCCGTTACAGCGCATCCTCGAGCAGGTGCAGTTGGCGCTGGATAACGGCAATGAGAAGCCGGACGTGATCTACCTGACCGGCGGCAGCGCCCGTTCGCCGCTGATCAAAAAAGCCCTGGCGCAGCAGTTGCCGGGCATCCCGATTGCCGGGGGTGATGATTTTGGCTCTGTCACCGCCGGGCTGGCGCGCTGGGCGCAGGTGGTCTTCAGCTAGGCTGGAAATGCCGGGCGGCTACGCCTTACCCGGCACGCAGACCGCATCCAACCCGTAGGCCGGGTAAGGCGCAGCCACCACCCGGCACGCAGACCGCATCCAACCCGTAGGCCGGGTAAGGCGCAGCCACCACCCGGCATGCAGTCCGCACCGGCCTTGCCCCGCGCCATTCGGACAATTCCCGACAGTCTTTCATATTTCCTCCATTTTTCCGCTCAATTGCCTCACTAAACTAGTATTATTTTCCGCACTGTTTCAGGACGAGAACATATAACGATGAAAGGCCGCAATAAATCCCGCTGGGTAATCGCCGCTGGCATCATTGTGGTGGCCCTTGCCGCCGCGTGGTACTGGCATCAACACGCTTCGGCTCCTGCCGGTGCATCCAGCCAGGCGCAGCGCCCGGCAGGCGGTGGACGTCACGGCATGCGCGGCGGCGCTCTCGCGCCGGTTCAGGCCGCCACCGCAGTCAGTAAATCCGTGCCGCGTTATCTCTCCGGGCTCGGCACCATTACCGCCGCCAACACCGTCACCGTGCGCAGCCGCGTCGACGGGCAACTTATCGCCCTGCACTTCCAGGAAGGACAACAGGTGAAGGCTGGCGATCTGCTGGCCGAAGTCGATCCCAGCCAGTTCAAGGTTGCGCTGGCCCAGGCCCAGGGACAGCTGGCTAAAGATCAGGCCACCCTTGCTAATGCCCGCCGGGATCTGGCCCGTTATCAGCAGCTGGTGAAAACCAACCTCGTCTCCCGCCAGGAGCTCGACGCCCAGCAGGCGCTGGTGAGCGAAAGCATGGGGACCATTAAGGCAGACCAGGCCGCTGTCGCCAGCGCGCAGCTCCAGCTCGACTGGAGCCGCATCACCGCCCCTATCGACGGACGCGTGGGATTAAAACAGGTGGATATCGGCAACCAGATCTCCAGCGGCGATACCACCGGGATCGTGGTGCTCACCCAGACCCACCCTATCGATCTGGTGTTTACCCTGCCGGAGAGCGATATCACCACCATTATCCAGGCGCAGAAAGCCGGTAAAAGCTTAACCGTGGAGGCCTGGGATCGCGCCAACAAGCAGAAGCTCAGCGACGGCACTCTGCTGAGCCTCGATAACCAGATCGACACCACCACCGGCACCATCAAGCTGAAAGCACGGTTTAACAATCAGGACGACGCCCTGTTCCCGAACCAGTTTGTTAACGCCCGCATGCTGGTCGCTACCGAAGAGAATGCGGTGGTGATCCCAACGGCAGCGTTGCAGATGGGTAACGAAGGCAACTTCGTCTGGGTGCTGAACAGTGACAACAAGGTCAGCAAGCACCTGGTGAAACCGGGCATTCAGGACAGCCAGAGCGTGGTCATTGCCGCCGGGCTGTCGGCAGGCGACCGCGTGGTGACCGACGGCATCGACCGTCTGACCGAAGGGGCAAAAGTGGAGGTCGTAGAATCCCACGCCGACACCCCTGCCGATCCTGGCAAACGCGAAGCTAAAAAACAGGGAGAGAACGCCTGATGCAGGTGATGCCCCCGAGCGCTACAGGCGGGCCGTCGCGTCTGTTTATCCTCCGCCCTGTCGCCACCACCCTGCTGATGGTGGCGATCCTGCTGGCGGGGATCATTGGCTACCGCTTCCTGCCGGTCTCTGCCCTGCCGGAAGTGGATTACCCCACCATTCAGGTGGTGACGCTCTACCCCGGCGCCAGCCCGGATGTCGTCACTTCCGCCATCACCGCCCCGCTGGAGCGCCAGTTTGGGCAGATGTCGGGCCTGAAGCAGATGTCGTCGCAAAGCTCCGGCGGCGCGTCGGTGGTGACGTTACAGTTCCAGCTCAGCCTGTCGCTGGATGTCGCCGAGCAGGAGGTGCAGGCCGCTATCAACGCTGCCACCAACCTGCTGCCGTCCGACCTGCCTAACCCGCCGGTCTACAGCAAGGTGAACCCGGCGGATCCGCCGATCATGACCCTCGCCGTCACCTCCTCTGCCATGCCGATGACCCAGGTGGAAGATATGGTGGAAACCCGCGTGGCGCAGAAGATCTCCCAGGTCTCCGGCGTCGGGCTGGTGACCCTCTCCGGCGGCCAGCGTCCGGCGGTTCGCGTGAAGCTCAACGCCCAGGCGATCGCCTCCCTGGGGTTGACCAGCGAAACCATCCGCACCGCCATCACTAACGCCAACGTTAACTCGGCGAAAGGCTCGCTCGATGGTCCGACCCGGGCGGTGACCCTCTCCGCTAACGACCAAATGCAGTCCGCGGATGAGTATCGTCAGCTGATTGTCGCCTACCAGAACGGGGCGGCGATCCGGCTTGGCGACGTGGCGACCGTCGAGCAGGGGGCAGAAAACAGCTGGCTCGGGGCGTGGGCCAACAAACAGCAGGCGATTGTGATGAACGTCCAGCGCCAGCCGGGGGCTAACATCATCGATACCGCCGACAGCATTCGTGCGATGCTGCCCACCCTTATCGATAGTCTGCCAAAATCGGTGAGCGTTAAGGTGCTGTCGGATCGCACCACCAACATTCGCGCGTCGGTGAGCGATACCCAGTTTGAACTGATGCTGGCGATTGCGCTGGTGGTAATGATCATCTACCTGTTCCTGCGCAACGTTCCGGCGACCATTATTCCGGCGGTGGCGGTGCCCCTGTCACTGGTGGGCACTTTCGCCGTTATGGTGTTCCTCGACTTCTCGATCAATAACCTGACGCTGATGGCCCTGACCATCGCCACCGGCTTTGTGGTGGATGACGCTATCGTGGTAATCGAGAACATCTCCCGCTATATCGAAAAAGGCGAGAAACCGCTGGCGGCGGCGTTGAAGGGGGCCGGTGAGATCGGCTTCACCATTATCTCCCTCACCTTCTCGTTAATTGCGGTGCTGATCCCGCTGCTGTTTATGGGCGATATCGTCGGGCGTCTGTTCCGGGAGTTTGCGGTGACCCTGGCGGTGGCGATTTTAATCTCAGCGGTGGTGTCGCTCACCCTGACGCCGATGATGTGCGCCCGCATGCTGAGCCATGAATCTCTGCGCAAGCAGAACCGTTTCTCCCGCGCCTCGGAGCGGATGTTCGAGCGGATTATTGCCGCTTACGGACGCCTGCTGGCCAAAGTGCTGAACCATCCGTGGGCGACCCTCGGCGTGGCGCTCGGTACCCTGGCCCTGAGCGTGCTGCTGTGGGTGATGATCCCGAAAGGCTTCTTCCCGATCCAGGATAACGGCATCATTCAGGGCACGTTGCAGGCCCCGCAGTCGGTGTCGTTCGCCAGCATGGCCCAGCGCCAGCAGGCGGTCTCTGAGGCGATCATGAAAGATCCGGCGGTAGAGAGCCTGACCGCTTTTGTCGGCGTTGATGGCACTAACCCGTCCCTCAACAGCGCTCGCCTGCAAATCAACCTCAAGCCGCTGGACGATCGTGATGACCGGGTGAACACGGTGATCGACCGACTGCAAAATGCAGTGGCGAAGGTGCCTGGCGTGGAACTCTACCTGCAGCCGACGCAGGATCTGACCATCGACACCACGGTGAGCCGCACTCAGTATCAGTTTACGTTGCAGGCCACCAGCCTCGACGCGCTCAGCACCTGGGTGCCGCAGCTGGTGGATGAGCTCCAGCAGCTGCCGCAGCTCTCGGACGTCAGCAGCGACTGGCAGGACAAAGGCCTGGCGGCCTATATCAACGTCGATCGCGACAGCGCCAGCCGGCTGGGCATTAGCATGGCGGATGTGGATAACGCCCTGTACAACGCCTTCGGCCAGCGCCTGATCTCCACCATCTATACCCAGGCTAACCAGTACCGGGTGGTGCTGGAGCACGATACCCGGCAGACGCCGGGGCTGGCAGGACTGGATTCGGTGCGCCTGACCAGCAAAGATGGCGGGATTGTGCCCCTGAATGCAATTGCCAAAGTGGAAGAGCGCTTTACGCCGCTGGCGGTGAACCATGTGGATCAGTTCCCCTCCACCACCATCTCGTTTAACGTGCCGGACGACTACTCGCTGGGCGAAGCGATTCAGGCCATTACCGATACGGAAAAACGTCTCAGCTTCCCGACCGATATCCAGACCCACTTCCAGGGCAGTACGCTGGCGTTCCAGGCGGCGCTCGGGAGCACCATCTGGCTGATCGTGGCCGCGGTAGTGGCGATGTACATCGTGCTGGGGGTGCTCTATGAGAGCTTTATTCATCCCATCACCATCCTCTCGACCCTGCCCACCGCGGGTGTGGGTGCGTTGCTGGCGCTGATGCTGGCGGGCAACGAGCTGGATGTGATTGCCATCATCGGCATTATCCTGCTGATCGGCATCGTCAAGAAGAACGCCATCATGATGATCGACTTTGCCCTCGCCGCCGAGCGCGAGCAGGGCATGCCGCCGCGGGAGGCGATCTATCAGGCCTGTCTGCTGCGTTTCCGTCCGATCCTGATGACCACTCTCGCGGCGCTGCTCGGCGCCCTGCCGCTGATGCTCAGTACCGGGGTCGGGGCCGAACTGCGCCGTCCGTTGGGGATTGGCATGGTGGGCGGGCTGCTGGTGAGCCAGGTATTAACCCTGTTTACCACGCCGGTGATCTACCTGCTCTTTGACCGCCTGGCCCTGTGGAGCAAAAGCCGCTTCCCGAAACGTGAAGAAGAGGAGGCGTAAGTGAAGTTTTTCGCCCTCTTCATTTACCGCCCGGTGGCGACGATTTTAATCTCCCTCGCCATCACCCTCTGCGGCGTGCTCGGCTTCCGGCTGCTGCCGGTGGCCCCGCTGCCGCAGGTGGATTTCCCGGTGATCATGGTCAGCGCCTCGCTCCCCGGCGCCTCCCCGGAAACGATGGCCTCGTCGGTGGCAACGCCGCTGGAGCGCTCGCTCGGGCGCATCGCCGGGGTCAACGAGATGACCTCCAGCAGCTCCCTCGGCAGTACGCGCATCATTCTGGAGTTTAACTTTAACCGCGACATCAACGGCGCGGCGCGCGACGTGCAGGCGGCGATCAACGCCGCGCAAAGCCTGCTCCCGAGCGGCATGCCGAGCCGTCCGACCTACCGCAAAGCCAATCCGTCCGATGCGCCGATTATGATCCTGACGCTCACCTCGGACACCTACTCCCAGGGGCAGCTGTACGACTTCGCCTCCACCCAGCTGGCGCAGACCATCGCCCAGATCGAGGGCGTGGGCGATGTGGACGTCGGCGGCAGCTCCCTGCCCGCGGTGCGCGTGGGGCTGAACCCGCAGGCGCTCTTTAACCAGGGCGTCTCGCTGGACGACGTGCGCAGCGCCATCAGCAACGCCAACGTGCGCAGGCCGCAAGGGTCGGTGGAGGATGGCAGCCGCCGCTGGCAGATCCAGACCAACGACGAGCTGAAGACCGCGGAGGAATATCAGCCCTTAATCATCCACTACAATAACGGCGCGGCGGTGCGCTTAAGCGACGTGGCAAGCGTCACCGACTCGGTGCAGGACGTGCGCAACGCCGGGATGACCAACGCTAAGCCCGCCATTTTGCTGATGATCCGCAAACTGCCGGAAGCCAACATTATTGAGACGGTGAACAGCATCCGCGCCCGTCTGCCGGAGCTGCAGGAGACCATTCCGGCGGCCATCGATCTGCAGATTGCCCAGGATCGCTCCCCCACCATTCGCGCCTCGCTCGAAGAGGTAGAGCAAACGCTGATTATCTCGGTGGCGCTGGTGATCCTGGTGGTATTTCTCTTCCTGCGCTCCGGGCGCGCGACGCTGATCCCGGCGGTGGCGGTCCCGGTGTCGCTGATTGGCACCTTCGCCGCCATGTACCTGTGCGGCTTTAGCCTCAACAATTTGTCTCTGATGGCCCTGACCATCGCCACCGGCTTTGTGGTGGATGACGCCATCGTGGTGCTGGAGAACATCTCCCGCCACCTCGAAGCGGGGATGAAACCGCTGCAGGCGGCGTTGCAAGGCTCGCGTGAGGTGGGCTTTACGGTGCTCTCCATGAGTCTCTCCCTGGTGGCGGTGTTCCTGCCCCTGCTGCTGATGGACGGACTGCCGGGGCGTCTGCTGCGTGAGTTTGCGGTCACGCTGTCGGTGGCGATCGGTATATCGCTGCTGGTGTCGCTGACGCTCACGCCGATGATGTGCGGCTGGATGCTGAAACGCAGCCCGCCGACGTCGCAGCCGCGCAAACGGGGCTTTGGCCGGATGCTGATGGCGTTGCAGTCAGGCTACGGTAAATCGCTGAAGTGGGTGCTGAACCACACCCGGATCGTCGGGCTGGTGCTGATCGGCACTATCGCCCTCAATGTCTGGATGTATATCACCATTCCAAAAACTTTCTTCCCGGAGCAGGACACGGGGGTGCTGATGGGGGGAATTCAGGCCGACCAGAGCATCTCCTTCCAGGCGATGCGCGGCAAATTGCAGGATTTCATGAAGATCATCCGCGAAGACAAAGCCGTGGATAACGTCACCGGCTTTACCGGCGGCTCACGGGTCAACAGCGGGATGATGTTTATCACCCTCAAGCCCCGTGACGAGCGTAACGAAACTGCGCAGCAGGTGATCGACCGCCTCAGGGGCGCGCTTTCGAAAGAGCCGGGAGCAAATATGTTCCTGGTGGCGGTGCAGGATATCCGCGTGGGCGGGCGCCAGTCGAATGCCAGCTACCAGTACACCCTGCTGTCAGACGATCTTGCCGCCCTCAGAGAGTGGGAGCCGAAGATCCGCAAAGCGCTGGCAGCGCTGCCGGAGCTGGCGGACGTTAACTCCGACCAGCAGGACAACGGCGCGGAGATGGCCCTGACCTACGATCGCGAAACCATGTCGCGGCTGGGGATTGACGTCAGCGCCGCCAACAGCCTGCTGAACAACGCCTTTGGCCAGCGGCAGATCTCCACCATCTATCAGCCGATGAACCAGTACAAGGTGGTGATGGAGGTCGATCCCCGCTATACGCAGGATATCAGCGCTCTGGATAAGATGTTTGTGATTAATAACGACGGTAAGGCGATCCCGCTCTCCTATTTCGCCCGCTGGCAGCCCGCTAATGCGCCGCTGTCGGTCAACCATCAGGGGCTGTCGGCGGCCTCGACCGTGTCGTTTAACCTGCCGACCGGGAAATCCCTCTCGGAAGCGAGCGACGCCATCAACCGCGCCATGACCCAGCTTGGGGTACCGTCCACCGTGCGTGGCAGCTTTGCCGGTACCGCCCAGGTGTTCCAGGAGACCATGAACTCACAGGTGATCCTGATTCTGGCGGCGATCGCCACGGTCTATATCGTGCTTGGGGTGCTGTATGAGAGCTATATTCATCCGCTGACGATCCTCTCCACCCTGCCCTCGGCGGGCGTGGGCGCCTTGCTGGCACTGGAGCTGTTTGGCGCCCCGTTCAGCCTGATCGCGTTGATCGGTATTATGCTGTTAATCGGCATCGTGAAGAAAAACGCCATCATGATGGTCGACTTTGCCCTGGAGGCACAGCGCAACGGCAACATGACGCCGCAGGAGGCGATCTTCCAGGCCTGTCTGCTGCGTTTTCGCCCGATTATGATGACCACCCTGGCGGCGCTGTTCGGCGCTCTGCCGCTGGTAATTTCCAGCGGGGATGGCGCGGAGCTGCGCCAGCCGCTCGGGATCACCATTGTTGGCGGGCTGGTGATGAGCCAGCTGCTGACGCTCTATACCACCCCGGTGGTCTATCTGTTCTTTGATCGCTTACGGGTGCGTTTTTCACGTAAACAGAAAGAGACGGTAACAGGCTAATGACGGATCTCCCCGCGAACGTTCGCTGGCAGCTGTGGATTGTCGCCTTCGGCTTCTTTATGCAGTCGCTGGATACGACTATCGTCAACACCGCCCTCCCCTCAATGGCGAAAAGCCTTGGGGAGAGCCCGCTGCATATGCATATGGTGATTGTCGCCTATGTGCTGACGGTGGCGGTGATGCTCCCCGCCAGCGGCTGGCTGGCGGACAAAGTGGGGGTGCGCAATATCTTCTTTACCGCCATCGTGCTTTTTACCGCAGGCTCCCTGTTCTGCGCCCGGGCGGAGACGCTCAACGAGCTGGTGATGGCCCGGGTGTTGCAGGGCGTCGGCGGCGCGATGATGGTGCCGGTAGGCAGGCTGACGGTGATGAAGATCGTCCCGCGCGAGCAGTACATGGCGGCGATGACCTTCGTGACCCTCCCCGGCCAGGTGGGGCCGCTGCTGGGCCCGGCGCTGGGCGGTGTTCTGGTGGAGTACGCCTCCTGGCACTGGATCTTCCTGATTAACCTGCCGGTGGGGATTATCGGGGCGATTGCCACCCTGATGTTGATGCCGAACTACAAAATGCAGACCCGGCGTTTCGATCTGGGAGGCTTTTTCCTGCTGGCGGCGGGGATGGCGACCCTGACCCTGGCGCTGGATGGGCAAAAGGGGCTCGGGATCTCCGCCCTGGCCCTCGCCGGACTGGTGGCCATCGGCGTGGTGTCGATTCTCTGGTATCTGTGGCACGCCCGGGGCAATGACCGGGCGTTATTCAGCCTGACGCTGTTTCAGAACACCACCTACCGGCTGGGGCTGCTCGGCAGCCTGGCCGGACGCATCGGCAGCGGCATGCTGCCGTTTATGACCCCGGTCTTTTTGCAGATTGGCCTCGGCTTTTCGCCGTTTCACGCCGGGCTGATGATGATCCCGATGGTGCTCGGCAGCATGGGGATGAAGCGCATTGTCGTGCAGGTAGTGAACTACTTCGGTTATCGCCGGGTGCTGGTCGCTTCCACCCTGGGGCTGGCGCTGGTGAGCCTGCTGTTTATGGGCGTTGCGCTGCTGGGCTGGTACTACGTTCTGCCGCTGGTGCTGTTCTGCCAGGGAATGATCAACTCCATCCGCTTCTCCTCCATGAATACCCTGACGCTGAAAGATCTGCCCGATGAGCAGGCGAGCAGCGGCAACAGCCTGCTGTCGATGATCATGCAGCTGTCGATGAGCGTGGGCGTGACGATTGCCGGGCTGCTGCTGGGCTTGTACGGGCAGCATCAGCTCACCGCCGACAGTGCCGTCGTCCATCAGGTATTCCTCTACACCTACCTGAGCATGGCGCTGATTATCGCCCTGCCAGCCTTTATTTTCGCCCGGGTTCCGGATGATACCAGCAAGAATGTCGTCATCAGGCGGCGCAAAAGGAGTGAAAGATGAAGTTCTGGCGACCGGGTATCACCGGCAAGCTGTTTCTGGCCATTTTCGCCACCTGTATGGTCCTGCTGATCACCATGCACTGGGCGGTGCGGGTCAGCTTTGAGCGCGGCTTTATTGACTACATCAAACACGGTAACGAGCAGCGTCTGCAGGGCCTGAGCGATGCCCTGGCCGAGCAGTACGCTCTCCACGGCAACTGGCGCTTTTTACGCAACAATGACCGCTTTGTCTTTCAAATCCTGCGCTCGCTGGAGCACGATACCGACAGCGATCGTCCCGGACCCGGCATGCCGCCCCACGGCTGGCGCACCCAGTTCTGGGTGATCGACCAGGAGATGCGTGTGCTGGTCGGCCCGCGGGCTCCGGTACCGCCGGACGGCACGAAGCGGGCCATCACCGTCAACGGCGCGGCCGTGGGCTGGGTGATCGCCTCCCCGGTCGAACGGCTGACGCGCAATACCGACATCAATTTTGATCGACAGCAGCGCCAGACCAGCTGGCTGATAGTGGCGCTCTCCACCCTGCTGGCGGCGCTGGCGACCTTTCCGCTGGCGCGCGGCCTGCTGGCCCCGGTCAAACGGCTGGTGGACGGCACCCACCAGCTGGCTGCGGGGAATTTTTCCACCCGCGTCGATACCCGCAGCCAGGACGAACTGGGCAAGCTGGCGCAGGACTTTAACCAGCTCGCCAGTACCCTGGAGAAAAACCAGCAGATGCGCCGGGATTTTATGGCGGATATTTCCCACGAGCTACGCACCCCGCTGGCGGTGCTGCGCGGCGAACTGGAGGCGATCCAGGATGGCGTGCGTAAGTTCACCCCGGAATCGGTCGCCTCTTTACAGGCGGAAGTGGGCACCCTCACTAAACTGGTAGAGGATCTGCATCAGCTGTCGATGTCCGACGAAGGGGCGCTGGCCTACCAGAAAGCGCCGGTGGATGTGATCAACATTCTGGAAGTCGCCAGCGGCGCCTTCCGGGAACGCTTTGCCAGCCGCGACCTGCGCATTGAGCTCTCGCTACCGGAAAACGCCGTAGTGTTTGGCGATCGCGACCGGCTGATGCAGCTGTTTAACAACCTGCTGGAAAACAGCCTGCGCTATACCGACGCGGGCGGCGCGCTGCGGATCGCCGGCAAGTGCGAAGAGCAGCGCTTTACGCTGACCTTCGCTGATACCGCCCCTGGCGTCACGGACGACCAGCTCAACAAGCTGTTTGAGCGTTTTTACCGCACCGAAGGCTCCCGCAATCGTGCCAGCGGCGGCTCCGGCCTGGGACTGGCGATCTGCGTCAACATCGTTGAAGCCCACGGCGGCACCCTCCGCGCCGCCCATTCGCCTTTTGGCGGGGTTAGCATTACAGTAGAGCTACCGCTGGAACGCGATTTATCGAGAGAAGCATGACTGAGTTACCCATTGACGAAAACACACCCCGCATTCTGATTGTGGAGGACGAGCCTAAGCTTGGGCAGTTATTAATCGACTATCTGCGGGCGGCGAGCTACGCCCCGTCGCTTATCAGCCACGGCGATCAGGTCCTGCCATATGTACGCCAGACCCCGCCGGATCTGATCCTGCTTGACCTGATGCTGCCGGGCACCGACGGCCTGACCCTGTGCCGCGAAATCCGCCGCTTCTCTGAAGTGCCGATTGTGATGGTCACCGCCAAAATTGAAGAGATTGACCGCCTGTTAGGTCTTGAGATCGGTGCCGACGATTACATCTGCAAACCCTACAGCCCGCGCGAAGTGGTGGCCCGGGTGAAAACCATTCTGCGCCGCTGTAAACCGCAGCGTGAGTTGCAGGTGCTGGATGCCGAAAGCCCACTCATCATTGATGAAGGTCGTTTTCAGGCAAGCTGGCGCAGTAAGTTACTGGATCTCACCCCGGCGGAATTTCGTCTGCTGAAAACCCTCTCCCATGAGCCGGGGAAGGTATTCTCCCGCGAGCAGCTGCTGAACCACCTGTATGACGATTACCGGGTGGTGACGGACCGCACCATCGACAGCCATATCAAAAATCTGCGCCGCAAGCTTGAAGCGCTGGATGCCGACCAGTCGTTTATTCGCGCAGTGTATGGCGTGGGGTATCGCTGGGAAGCGGATGCGTGCCGGATTGGCGGGTGATAAGAGAGAACGTTACCCGCTGCGGCGGGTAATGGCATCAGACGGCGTCAGCCGCCCCGTGTGCCGTAATGACATACCCCTGATTTTGCCAGTGCTCCAGCTGCTGGCGCTGTTCGTCTGATAATGTCTCGCCTGCCCAGACGAGAATATGTTGGCCCGGGAAGAACTCCGGATGGGGTAACGCCAGAGGTTCAGCAAATACGTTGATGCGCCAGCCCCGATGCGAAAGGCGCCACGCTTCCAGCCACAGGCGGGTTCGGTCCTCAATACCCCAGCCTATCAGTAACGCATCCCTGCCTGCTTTCGCACGCGACTCCGTCAGGCTGGTGACCGCCTGCTCGATCAGAATACCGTCCAGCAGGCTGCCCATCGCCCGCGCGGTGGCGTGATCGAGACGGAGAGTGGCCCGCACGGGAATAAATACATGGTCTACCAGCGCATCCACGGAGTGGTGCTGGCAGAAAATCGCGATCTGCGCGCGGGATTTTGCCGGGTTGACCTGCCTCAGGGTGGCAATCATCTCTTCCCGCAGCACGCGCCAGTCTCCCGGCTCGGGGGCTTTATCCCCGTCAAGCAGGGCTTTTACCTTACCAACCGGTACGCCACGCTCAATCCAGCGCTTGATCTCCTCAATGCGCTGGAGGTCGTCATCATCAAATTGTCGATGTCCGCCTTCACTGCGCTGCGGTTTTAGCAGGCCATACCGACGCTGCCATGCACGCAGGGTGACGGGGTTGATGCCGCAACGTTCTGCCACATCGCCAATACTGTAAAAGGCCATCGATTCCTCATGACTGATCGATATATTCATTGTTCAAGGTAACGAATCTCGCCGGGCTGTACAACTCGTTATATTGTACAACAGAATTGTAACACTGCCCGGCGAAGGTTAGCGCACGACTTCCTCGCGCGGCTCAGGCCACGAAACTGGCGGGATGCCGGCCAGTTCAGGGTGGGCAAACAGGTGCCCCTGGAACTGCGAAACGCCGGCAGATTCGAGCCACATCCACTCTTCTGGCTGCTCAATGCCCACCGCGGAGATCAATATTTCCAAAGCTGTACAACATTTGATGATGGCGAGCACAATCGCCTGCCTTGGACCACTCTTGTGCACGTCGCGGATCAGGTCCCGGTTGATCTTAATTCTGTCTGGCTGGAACTGCGCCAGCAGCAATAAGCCGGCAAACCCGCCACCGAAGTGATCGATCGCCACGCCGATACCTGCGGCTTTTAGCTCACGTACCGCGCCGGTGAACTCGTCCAGACGGGAGATAACCTCGTGCTCGGTAAACTCTACCACAATCTGCTCGGCTACCAGCCCGTTAGCTTCTATCTCCTGGAGCAGATAGTTGACCGCATTGGGAACATTGACCAGCGTCATCGGTAAAAGGTTCACTGACAGGCTCTGTTCCCCCAGCCCCAACTCGCTTGCCATCGCGAAAGCAACGCTCTTGCTTTTGAGGTCAGCTTCGTAGACAGCATCCCCTTCGAGCCCCTCAAACCAGTGCTGGGCAGACTCCCCGTCCGGGGTGCGGATCAGGGCTTCGAAGGAGACAATTTCACGGGCCAGCGGGTCGATAATCGGCTGGAACGCGAAGTTGCACGTATTGCTTAAACGCCCCTGCAGCGCGCGTACGCTGGGAGCGTCATTATCCGGGACAAATACCCAGTGATCCCCTGACGGCAGCTCAAAGTAGTTCTCTTTCTCACTCTCCTCGACGAAGGTTCTGAAGAACTGCAGCGCCCTGTCGTTGTAGGTCATCTGGTACTTTGTGGTGCCCTTATCCAGCACGTTTTGCATCACCTCGTGACGGTCATAGTGACGCAGATCGAAGAGTTCCATGCCGTACTTGCCGAAGCGTCGGGCGCGGGAGTAATCGCACAACAGTTCCACCACGTTGTGGTGACGCGGGTCTTCACAGATCGCGCGGTAAATGGCTCTTACCTTCTCCTCAGGTCCTTCGAGCAGCTGAAAAAAGAGCTTGCCGGTAAACAGGAGAATGCCGCTTACGCCGGCCTCTCTGTTTTTTACATTCGCTGCAACAACCATGTCTTCCAGCACGGTAACCGGTACGTCGTCACGAAAATGACTACGGTAAATGATGGTAGTGAGCATCGGGTTTCCAATAAGAGGAGGTGAATGAAAGTCCACAGTATCAGATGGTTGGCTGCACGTCTTGGCAGCCTGCCCAGACGGGAAAATAGCCCGTCACCTGTACCCGCCTTAATGACGAAAATCGTCGACAATGTACAATCTTTTTAGACTGTTTTACACAATTTGTATTTTTTAAGATGTTGAATAGAAACACTTAGCACGTATTGATCAAAATATATTTGTTAACTTGTACAATTAGTATGTACAGTATTTACCAGTTAACAAGATATTAACCATTTAAATACAGCGGAATTCAGGAGTGACATATGCGCGAGAACGGGTACACACCGAACACAGCCAATGCCATTGCCCAGTACTTTAACAAAGCAAACCAGCCCTCCCAGCAGGAGACGCTGGGTCAAATTGTGGTTGAAATTCTACGGGAAGGAAAAATCCTTAACCGAAAGGCGATTTGTACCCGTCTTCTTCACCGCATGGAACAGGCGTCGGATCGGGAAGAGGAGAGCCGATATCAAACTCTGGTTGGCCTGCTGTTTGAACGTTAAGCGATACGCCACAGCAGCTGATTACCTTGTTTTTTGAGTCAGTTTTTTCTTTGCAACAGTTTTTTTATACTGTCGCCACAGACTGACTTTATGCCGCTTCTCTCCTGGCAGGAAGATGCGGCGACAGAGACGTAGTTATGAACAGAAGTGACCATGAACGACTGACTGATGAACTTATTGGCGAAGCCACGTTTTCTTTACTGAAAGATAATGGCCCCATCAGCATGAAGCTGTTGCTGGAGAGGCTGCAGCAGATGTTATCGGTAGAGCAGGACGGGCAGCGCCGGAATGCGCTTTCCCAAATTATTCTGGAAATTTCCAATGATGGAAAAGGGAGCGCCCGGCGTAATAACCAAAGTGAACAACAGGCGTGGGACACGGATGGTCGACACAGCAGCAGCAATGTCTATCCTCTGTTTGGCAATAGCCCGCAAGCCAACAGAAATAAGCATTAACTGCATAATTAACTTATATAACTGAACCGGTGTGACACTATGAGCCAGGCTATGCTCCAGAATAATGATTTTTACGACGAACTGCCCAATGCTGCATTGTCCAACTACTTTCGCAGTGCTGGCGGTTTGCTGGCCGAAGAGTGGGCGCTGCTTCAGACTGTAACGGGTGCCATTCTGGATGCGAAGGAACCGCTGACTAACAAAGCGATTATTTTACGTTTGATCCGCGAAATTGAATCGACGCGCGACGTTGTCCGTGCCGATGTCATTCGTAAGACCCTGGAAATCATTGTCGATCACACCCAGGACGACCTCTGATTCCCCACGCCTGAGCTGATGCCGACGGTACTGTCCTGCCGTCGGCGTTTACTCACTCAATGGTTTACCTCCCCTTCCCGCAGCGCTACAATGCCCGCCCTTAATGTATGGGATCTCCTCCCGGCGCCCACCTTGTGCGCGCATCTGACCTGTCATCAGAACGAGAACGAACATGTTTAAACCGGAACTCCTCTCCCCGGCGGGAACGCTGAAAAATATGCGTTACGCTTTCGCCTACGGCGCCGATGCCGTTTATGCGGGCCAGCCGCGCTACTCCCTGCGCGTGCGTAATAATGAATTTAACCATGAGAATCTGCAGCTCGGCATCAACGAAGCCCACGCGCAGGGTAAAAAATTCTACGTGGTGGTCAACATCGCGCCGCATAACGCCAAGCTGAAAACGTTTATCCGTGACCTGAAGCCGGTGGTGGAGATGGGGCCAGACGCGTTGATCATGTCGGACCCGGGTTTGATCATGCTGGTGCGGGAGCACTTCCCGGAGATGGACATTCATCTCTCGGTACAGGCCAACGCCGTAAACTGGGCGACGGTGAAATTCTGGAAGCAGATGGGGCTGACCCGCGTGATATTGTCCCGCGAGCTGTCGCTGGAAGAGATCGAAGAGATCCGCACCCAGGTGCCAGACATGGAGCTGGAGATATTCGTTCACGGCGCGTTGTGCATGGCCTACTCTGGCCGCTGCCTGCTCTCCGGGTATATCAACAAGCGTGACCCGAACCAGGGCACCTGCACCAACGCCTGCCGCTGGGAGTATAACGTTCAGGAAGGTAAGCAGGATGAGGTAGGCAATATCGTGCATAAGCACGAGCCTATTCCGGTGCAAAATATTGAACCGACGCTGGGTATCGGGGCTCCGACCGACAGCGTGTTTATGATTGAAGAGGCCCAGCGCCCGGGTGAATACATGACCGCGTTCGAAGACGAGCACGGCACCTATATTATGAACTCCAAAGATCTGCGTGCCATTGCCCACGTGGAGCGCCTCACCCAGATGGGTGTGCACTCCCTTAAAATCGAAGGCCGCACCAAGTCCTATTACTACTGCGCGCGTACCGCCCAGGTTTATCGCCAGGCGATTGACGATGCGGCTGCAGGTAAACCGTTCGACAGTACCCTGTTGCAAACGCTGGAAGGGCTGGCGCACCGCGGTTATACCGAAGGCTTCCTGCGACGCCATACCCATGACGATTACCAGAACTATGAATATGGCCACTCGGTTTCTGAACGCCAGCAGTTTGTCGGCGAGTTCACCGGCGAGCGCAAGGGCAACCTTGCGGCGGTGGCGGTTAAAAACAAGTTCCTCGTAGGCAACAGCCTGGAGTTGATGACCCCGCAGGGCAATATCAACTTTACCCTGGAGCATATGGTGAATGGCAAAGGCGAGTCGGTCACCGTCGCACCGGGAGATGGACATACCGTCTGGCTGCCGGTCCCGGAAGAGATTGCCCTGGATTATGCGTTACTGATGCGTAATTTTAACGGCGAAAATACCCAAGCGCCGCACGTTAAGTAATGAAAGCGGGTTATTTTTTGGTATGAGATGATTCTTAGAATTCGATCACATACCGCTGCGTTTGATGAGGGTATTATTGCCAACGCTGAAAAACATAACCCATAAATGCTAGCTGTACCAGGAACCACCTCCTTAGCCTGAGTAATCTCCCTTACGCAGGCTAATTTTTTTGTCTAAAAACCCCTTCTTTTTTCTACCCAGTATCGTAACGACCTCAAAGCCCGCCCTTAACGTAAATTTCTTTCTTTTTTCGCCGGGAAGTGACTTAATTTATCAATTTATTAAAGTCAGGTTATTCATAAACATGTCTGATGCTATTCTTCTTATGAAGGAAATTTCACTTAAGGAGAAGGAGGAAATATGTACTGGGTGGTTGAAAAAAGGATGGTTTGCCCTCGTACTGGAACAATTTTTATACATGTACTCACCGTTAAAAATCTCAGGCTGATAATCTGGTACAAGGGAGATTATTTTATCAGCGTCGGCTCGGTCCTTGTGACAAGTCCCTTCGGTATTGTTATCGACGGTAAAATCAGAGCACTAAACATTCTTCGTACATTCCCTTATAACCCCACGCTTTGGTCATCATTTCTGAAAAGTTCCGGCTGCCCTGGCAATGAGGGGGCGCTGATCACCCGCTGTATGCATCGTCGCGACTGCGTCTTTGCATTATGTCCCTATGGCGCGATAACGTCTTAATATCCTGACCGAGTGGCGCAAACTTAGGATCGCCACTCATTTAATTTTTCGCCTTTCGTCCTCTTCTTACCCGCTTTTCTCCGCGCTGCGATACACTTCTTGAAGATCAGCACAGGAGCAACGTGGATGGCGACCTATCCGGCAAGTTTATTAATTCTCAATGGTAAAAGCGCGGGCAACGATCTTTTGCGCGAGGCGGTTACACTGTTACGCGACGAAGGCGTTCAAATCCACGTGCGCGTCACCTGGGAAAAAGGCGACGCGGCACGCTATATCAATGAAGCCCGCACGCTTGGCGTCGAGACGGTCATTGCGGGCGGTGGTGATGGCACCATTAACGAGGTGGCGTCCGCATTAATTAATCTGCAGGGCGATCACCGTCCCGCGCTGGGTATACTGCCCCTCGGCACAGCGAACGACTTTGCCACCAGCGCAGGCATCCCGGAGGCGCTCGATAAAGCCCTGCAGTTGGCTATCGCCGGAAAAGCCACGGCGGTAGATATTGCCCGGGTCAACGACAAAACCTGCTTTATCAATATGGCGACGGGGGGATTTGGCACCCGTATTACCAGCGAAACCCCGGAAAAACTGAAAGCGGCATTGGGTGGGGTCTCGTACCTGATCCATGGTCTGGCGCGATTAGATACCCTGAAACCCGATCTGTGCGAAATCCGCGGCGAGAACTTCCACTGGCAGGGTAACGCCCTGGTGATTGGCATCGGCAATGGCCGTCAGGCAGGCGGCGGTCAGCAGCTTTGCCCGGAGGCGCTGATCAATGACGGGCTGCTCGGGGTGCGTATCATCACTGGCGATGAGCTGCTGCCTGCCCTGTTCACTACTCTGACCAAAGCGGAAGAGAGCCCGCATCTTGTGGATGGCGAGTCGGCGTGGTTCGAAATTCAGGCGCCGCACGGCATGACCTTTAACCTGGATGGCGAGCCGTTGAGCGGGGACCACTTCCACATCGCCCTTTTGCCGGGGGCGCTCAATTGTCGGTTGCCGCCGGACTGTCCGCTTCTGCGCTGAGTTGCCCGGCGGCGCTGCGCTTGCGCAGGTCTACGGGTTTTGTAGGCCGGGTAAGGCGAAGCCGCCACCCGGCAAACAGACCGCACTAATAGACCGCCACCTCCCTCGCCATCTCGCGGCTGTACTGCTGGCTGGCGCTGACCAGCATTCGGGTGTAATCGGTTTTTGCCTGCCCCGCCACCAGGTCATCCACTGTCAGCGTTTCCAGAATTTTGCCGTACTGCATCACCGCCACCTTCTGGCAGAGATGGGCGATCACCCCCAGGTCATGGGTCACCATCAGGTAGGTGAGTTTCGACTCGCGCTGCAGTTCCGCCAGCAGGTTTAAGATTTCTGCCTGTACCGAGACGTCCAGCGCTGAGGTAGGTTCATCCAGCAACAGCACCTGCGGCTCCAGGATCAGTGCCCTGGCAATGGCCACGCGCTGGCGCTGGCCGCCGGAGAGCTGATGCGGGTAGCGGTCGCGGAAAGCGCGATTGAGACCAACCTTGTCCAGTAAGCCGTGAATACGTCGCTCCCGGTCGTTAATGCCGTGAATTTGCAGCGGCTCTTCCAGAATATCGCCGATGGTGTGCCGGGGGTGCAGCGAACCGTACGGGTCCTGAAATACCATCTGCACCAGACGGCAGCGTTGCGGGCTGATGCGCCGCTCCAGCGCCTGGCCGTTAATCGCCAGCGCCCCCTCCCAGTGGGTGAATAATCCTGCCAGGCACTTTAACACCGTGGTTTTACCGGAACCCGACTCCCCTACCAGGCCATAAATCTCCCCTGGCTGCACGCTGATATTGACGTCGTACAGAACCTGGCTGCGTTTTTCCCCTTCACCAAAAGCCAGATTCAGGTTTTTTACCTCGATCATCTTCGCTCCTTATTCGGTCAGCCAGCTGGCCTGGCGCTGCAACACCGGCAGCACCGGACGGCGGTGATTCATCTCAGGCAGGGCATTGATCAACCCCTGCGTGTAGGGGTGCTTCGCGTTGTGCAGATCGTGGGCGGCGATGGACTCCACCACCCGCCCGGCGTACATCACCAGCACCCGGTCACAGAAGCTGCGCACCAGGTTGATATCGTGACTGATAAAGATCAGCCCCAGCCCGCGGGACTGGACTAAATCGTCCAGCAGGCCCAGCACCTGTAGCCGCACCGAGACGTCCAGCGCTGACGTCGGCTCATCGGCAATCACCAGCTCCGGGTCGGTGATCAGCATCATGGCGATCATGATGCGCTGCCCCTGCCCGCCGGAGATCTCATGCGGATAGAGCTGATAGACCCGCTCCGGCTGGCGAATGCGCACTACATCGAGCATCTCCAGCACTTTGGCTTTCGCCTCGGCCTTACGCCCAGGATGATGAGTCAGCCAGGCCTCGGCAATCTGATCCCCAACGCAGACCACCGGGTTCAGGGAGTACTTCGGATCCTGCATGATCATCGAGATGCGCTTGCCGCGGATGCCGCGCATCTGCGCCTCGCTGACGCTGCGTAAATCGACATCGCCAAACTGCATTCGGGTGGCAGTGATCTGCGCCTTTGCCGGGTGCAGGCGCAGCAGCGCCCGCCCGACGGTGGATTTCCCGGAGCCCGACTCACCGACAATCGCCAGCTTCTCGCGCCCGAGCTGAAAGGAGACGCCGCGCACCGCGTGGGTGACCGCGCGTCCGTTGATAAAATCGACGTGCAGATCGCGCACGTCGAGCAGCGGCGCATCAGGCGCTGCGAGGATCGAGGATGTCACGTAAGCCATCTCCTAAGAAGTTGAACGCCAGGCTGTTAATCAGGATCGCCAGCCCCGGAATTGTCACCACCCACCAGCACTCCATCATGTAGGTGCGGCCGCTGGAGATCATCGCCCCCCACTCCGGCTCCGGCGGCTGCGCGCCAAGGCCGAGGAAGCCCAGCCCGGCAGCGGTCAGGATGATCCCGGCCATATTCATGGTGATACGGATAATCACCGACGGCAGGCACAGCGGCACGATGTGGCGCCACAGCACCCGTACCGGGGAGGCCCCCTGCAGACGCACGGCGGAGATAAAGTCGGCCTGGCGTAACGACAGGGTTTCAGCGCGAGCCAGTCGGGCTATCGGCGGCCAGGCGGTGAGCGTAATGGCGATCACCACATGTTCCAGCCCCGGGCCGAGCGCTGCGACAAACGCCAGCGCCAGCACCAGGCTCGGGAAAGAGATAAAGATATCGGTGACGCGCATCAGGACCGCATCCACCTTGCCGCCAAAGTAGCCGGCGGTAACACCCAGCAGCAGCCCCAGCGGGCCAACGGTGACCGACACCAGCAGTACGATATAGAGCGTGATGCGCGAGCCGTAGACCAGGCGGCTGAAGATATCCCGGCCAAATTCGTCAGTGCCGAACCAGTGCTGCGCGTTCGGCGCCACCAGGGCGTTGTTGAGATCCTGCACCAGCGGGTTGTACGGGGCGATCCAGGGCGCGAAGGCCGCCACGATCAACAGCAGCAGAATAATGCCGCCGCCAATGGCCGTCAGCGGGTTACGCGCCATCTGCCCGGCAAACCCAAAGGTGCGGCGGGCCATCCGCGCCAGACGCTGGCGCCCTTCGCTGCGGGAAGCGCGCAGCGGTGTATCCAGAGAAACGGTCATGATTTCGTCCTCGGGTCAAAGAGTTGATACAGCATGTCGGAGAGCAGATTGAGCATCACGAAGATCATCCCCACCAGCAGCACGCAGCCCATCACCGCATTCATATCCCCCAGCAGCAGGCTGCCGGTGAGATAGGAGCCAAAGCCCGGCCAGGAGAAGACGGTTTCAATCAGCACCGCCCCTTCCAGCAATGAGCCGTAGGCCAGCGCCACCACCGTCAGCAGCTGCACGAGGATGTTGCGAAACGCATGGTTCCAGATCACCTGGCGCTCGGTTAAGCCTTTTACCCGGGCGGTGATAATGAACTCCTGCGACAGCTGGGCCAGCATAAAGCTGCGGGTCATGCGGCTAATGTAAGCCAGGGAGTGGAAGCCCAGCAGCGAGGCGGGCAGCACCAGATGGTTAATGGCGTTCCAGAAGACCGCGCTATTACCCGCCAGCAGGGCATCGACGGTCATCAGTCCGGTGCGACGCGGCACCAGGCCATCCAGCCCTAAATCCAGCCGTCCGGCGCCCCCTACCCAGCCAAGCCAGGCGTAGAACAGCAGCAGCCCCATCATTCCCACCCAGAAGATTGGCGTGGAGTACCCGGCCAGGCTGATGATGCGTACCACATAATCCGAGACGCTGTTACGGCGCGCGGCCGCCAGCACCCCAAGCGGGATCCCTAAACCGGCGCCGACAATAATCGCCATGGTTGCCAGCTCCAGGGTGGCCGGGAAGACGCGCAGAATATCATCCAGCACCGGTTTGCCGGTCAGCAGGGCATTGCCAAAATCGCCGTGCAGCAGGTTATTGAGGTAGATCCCGAACTGGGTCAGCAGGGATTTATCGAAGCCCAGCTGTTGATAGACCTGCTGATAGGTGCTGTGGTCCGCATCCGGGCCGACAATGGCCAGCACCGGGTCGACCGGCATGACGCGGCCAATGAAAAAGGTCAGCACCAGCAGGCCGAACAGGGTCACCAGTACCTGGGTCAGGCGTTTTGAAAAACGCCGGGTGCGGGAGCCTGGGGCGAGGATCGCAACACTCATTTTTCACCTCCGGTTTTGTAGACTTCCCGCAGGAAGGTGGTGGCGGAGGGATGCGACTGGAAGTTTTTCACCTCGTTACGCACCACCACCGAATCGACCATCTGGGAGAGCGGGATCAGCGCCGGGATCAACTGGTCGTAACGCACCTGAATCTGCTGATAGTCGGCGATCTGTTTTTGCGGATCGCGCTCCAGCAGCGCTTTATCGATCATCTCGTTCAGCGTTTTGTCGTAAAAACTGGTGCGCCAGCCCTGGAAGTTTGTCAACCGGGCTTCATCGCTGTTGTCCGGGTTATAGACCAGCGCGCGCAGGCTGGAGTGCGGGTGCGGCTCCACGCCGCTGCCGCCGCGCCCCACCAGCATGTCGAACTTACGCTCGCGCATCGCGCCGTAGATCTGATTCCCGGTGCCGGTAATGATTTTGGCGTTGATACCCGCCTGCATCAGGGTGGACTGTACGGCGATGGCGATATTGAGGAACGGCTGATCCGCCAGCACCCGCAGGGTGGTGTCAAAACCTTCCGGATAGCCCGCCTCCGCCAGCAGCTTTCTGGCGCGCGGAATATCAAGTTTGTAGCCCGGATCCGGCAGCGTCGACGGCATTCCCGCTTTGATGGGCCGCTGGTGCAGCACGCCATAGCCCGGCATCAGCGCCTTGTTGATACCCTGATAGTCAATGAGATAGCGCACCGCCTCGCGCACTTTCGGGTTGGCGAAGTGTTTCTCCTTCATGCTCATCGCCACGTAGTAGACCGTGCCCTTTTGCACGGCTTCGACGGTGAGCTGCGGATCCTTGCGCAGGGCGTTGATGTCAGCCACCGCCATGTTGCTGGCGATATCCAGATCGCCTTTCTCCACCATCAGGCGCAGGGTTTGCGACTCCTGGAAGTGGCGCAACACCACGCGGTTCATCTTCGGCTCTTCGCGCCAGTAGTGCGGATTGCGCTGCATGCGCAGCACATCTTTTGCCTGCCAGGTCTCCAGCATAAACGGTCCGGATCCGGCTTCGTTGGTGGTGAGCCAGCGGTTGCCCCAGTCGTTGTTCACCTCGTGGCCGAGCACCGTTTTGCGGTCCAGCACGCCAAGGTTGCCCAGCGCCCCCAGGGAGTAAATCACCAGCTGTGGATCGTTGGCCTTAGGCAAGGTGAGCTGCACGGTGTAGTCATCCAGGGCCTTAATCTGCTGGTCGATGTTCTTCTTACTGAAACCGTAAGATTTCCATACCGAGGCCTGAGCGAGGTTGAGGTGCAGCAGGCGGCGCATGGACCACACCACGTCTTCGGCGGTCAGCGGGTTACCGGAGTGGAAGGTGACGTTATCGCGCAGGTGGAAGGTCAGGGTTTTGCCGTCCGGCGAGATATCCCATGATTTCGCCAGCGCCGGTTTGACGTTGGTGAGCGTGTTAGGATCCAGTTCCACCAGCGAATCGTAGAGATTGACCACAATGCCCACCACCTCGTTGCCGGTCATCGCGGCCGGATCGAGGGTCAGCAGGTTGTTCATATTCATACCGATGATGAGCTGATCGGGCGGCGTTTTCGCGTACGCCGCACCGCTCCCCATCATCAGCGAGAGCGCGAGTAAACACGCCCTCGTGAGGGAGTTTTTCTTCATCTGTGTATACCGTTTGTAGGGTAGAAGTTTTATTTATCAGTCGTGGCTGACGGTATTGGCTTCGATATACGCAAAATTAATCTCTTCGCCGAGTCCCGGGCGCGTCGGCAGGCTGACCATGCCCTCATCATCCATCGGGTCGATCAGGCTGTGCAGGTACGCAGCTGGCTCATCGTAATCGAGGAACGGGTGCAGCAGTCCGCGCTCGTACCAGCGGCAGTTCTTGATCGCGCCAATCACCGCCAGGCTCGCCGCGCCGTTGCCGTGCACTTCGCAGTCCATACCAAATGATTCGGCCAGGTTGGCCACTTTCAGGGTTGGCGAAATGCCGCCCACGCCATTGGCACCGGCGCGCAGGATGTCGCACGCCCCGGCTCTAACCCAGTCGGCGCGGCTGTGGTGTTTACCGCCCAGGCTTTCCGGCCCGATAATCGGAATGGAGAGGTTTTCCGCCAGCCAGGCATAGGAGGCCATGCTCTCCTCTTCCATCGGCTCTTCAAACCAGGCGAAATTGAGTTTTTCCAGCTCCTTACCGATCCACAGTGCTTCCGCGCGGCTGTACCAGTGGTAGCCGTCGATCATCAGGTCGATATCCGGCCCGACCGCTTCACGCACCGCGGCGCAGGCTTTGATATCCATCTTCGGGTTGGGGGCGAAAGAGACTGGCGGCATCCAGGTGTGGAGCTTGATCGCTTTGTAGCCGCGGGCAACCAGTTTTTCCGCGAAGCTGGCGTACTCTTCCGGGGTGGAGAGACCGCCCGGCAGGTCATCGCCGCACATGGTACTGCCGTAGGCGGGGACTTTATCGCGATAGCCGCCGAGGAGTTTCCACACCGGCATATTCAGCTTGCGGCCAATCAGATCCCACAGCGCCTGCTCGACAAAGCCCAGCGCGCGCTCGGTCAGCTGATGAGCGCTGCCGCGCTGCCAGTGCGCCAGCTCCTGCCAGATCTTTTCGCGATTAAACGCATCCTGGCCGATCAGCACCTTACGGAAGAAGGTATTGACCACAAAGGGGCGCACCACTTCCGGCGGTGCAAAGGCGTACCCTTTAGTGCCATCGTCTGCGGTAATGGTCAGCATCGCCATTTTCGCCAGGCTTTCCGGTCCCGGATGGGAATGTCCGGCGCTGTCAGAGACCCGGCGGGTGGGATACTGAAAGACGGTGACGTTTACAGATTCGATTTTCATTTTTTGTCCTTAAAACGGCGTAGGTTCAGCGTGTTCTTTCATTTTGAAAAGCTGTTTCGAAACTAACTTTAAGCGCAAAATTCGTCCACTGCCTTAGACAAATTCCGCTAAGCGCTGACCATTTTTTGTGCATCTGCACGGGAGGGAGTGATACTTTTCACAAAAGAGAGGGGAAATGTGAAGTGGATCGGAAGGGTGATTTGAATGAAATGAAACAAGGTTTCGTTAGCAGTTCTCGTCGCTGTAGGCCGGGCAAATAAAGTGCCGCCCGGCATCTGCCCCTCTTCCAACGGAAGAGGGGCAGAATGGCTAGGCGATAGTGACTTTTTTATCGAGATAGACGTCCTGCACGGCGTTAATCAGCTTCACGCCGTCGGCCATCGATTTTTTAAACGCCTTACGGCCAAGGATCAGCCCCATACCGCCCGCGCGTTTATTGATCACAGCCGTGCGCACCGCATCGGTGAGATCGGTCTCGCCTCCTGCCGCACCGCCTGAGTTGATCAGCCCCGCGCGGCCCATATAGCAGTTCGCCAGCTGGTAGCGCACCAGGTCGATGGGGTTATCGCTGGTCAGTTTGCTGTAGACCCGATCGTCGGTATAGCCAAACTTGACCGCCGTATAGCCGCCGTTGTTCTCGGCCATTTTCTGCTTAACGATATCCGCCCCGATGGTGGCCGCCAGATGGTTGGCCTGCCCGGTTAAATCGGCAGAGACGTGGTAATCCGTGCCGTCTTTATTGAAGGCCGGGTTACGCAGATAGGCCCACAGCACCGTCACCATGCCCAGCTCATGGGCACGCTCGAAGGCGGCGGAGATCTCTTCTATCTGGCGGCGCGACTGCTCCGAGCCGAAATAGATGGTCGCCCCTACCGCTACCGCACCCATGTTGAACGCCTGCTCGACGCTGGCATACAGGGTCTGATCATATTCGGTAGGGTAGCTCAGGGTTTCGTTGTGGTTGAGCTTGACGAGGAACGGGATGCGGTGGGCATAACGTCGCGAGACCGAGGCCAGCACGCCATAGGTGGAGGCCACGCAGTTACAGCCCGCCTCGATCGCCAGCTCGACGATATTCTTCGGATCGAAATAGAGCGGGTTAGCGGCAAACGACGCCCCGGCCGAGTGCTCCACCCCCTGGTCCACCGGCAGGATCGACAGATAGCCGGTTCCCCCCAGACGCCCGGTGTTATACAGGGTCTGCATATTTCGCAGTACCGCTGGCGGGCGGTTGTTGTCGACCATCACGCGGTCAACGTAGTCGTGGCCAGGCAGATAGAGCTGGTCGGCTGGAATGGTCATACAACGATGCTGTAACAGGCTTTCGGCATCTTTGCCAAGCAACTGCGCAATATCAGTCATAGTTTTGCTCCCCTTAGTGCCGACGGGCTGTCGGCATGTTTTCTCCAGGCTCACAGGATTGCGAGCTCCCTAAGCCTGGTCCGTGGGTGGCGATTTTTCCAGCGATAAGCGCTAACCTTCACCACCAGGCATGGAAATGGTGGACCGGACCAATGCCCTGCCCCACTTCCAGCGTGTCCGCCTCTGCCAGCGCGCAGGAGAGCCAGGCTTTGGCCTCGCGCACCGTATCCGCCCAGCTATCATGCCGCGGGCGCAGCGCAGCCAGCGCGGCCGAGAGCGTACAGCCGGTGCCGTGGGTATTTTTAGTATTGATGCGCGGGGCGGTAAAACGCAGGGTTCCATCCCGGGTGAACAGCCAGTCGGGGCTTTCAGGATCGTCCAGATGCCCGCCCTTCATCAGCACCGCTTCACACCCCATCGCCAGCAGGGCATCGCCCTGGGCTTTCATCTCCTGCTCATTGCGGGCATGGGGCGCATCCAGCAACGCCGCGGCTTCGGGTAAGTTAGGGGTAATGAGCGCCACCTGCGGCAGCAGTTTCTTACGCAGCGTATCGACGGCGGAAGGTGAAAGGAGCGGATCGCCACTTTTCGCCAGCATCACCGTATCCAGTACCACGTTTTTAACCTGATGACGCAGGAGCTGCTCCGCGACGGCCTCGACGATATCGGCCTCCGCCAGCATGCCAATTTTGGTGGTGTCGATGCGCACATCGCTGAACACCGACTCCAGCTGCGCCGCTACAAAATCAGGCTCAATGCGATAGACCGACTGCACCCCCCGGGTATTCTGGGCTACCAGGGCGGTGATCACCGAGCAGCCGTATGCGCCGAGCGCGGAGAAGGTTTTCAGGTCAGCCTGGATGCCAGCGCCGCCGCTGGGGTCGGTACCGGCAATGGTCAGGGCATTAATGCGTTTCATCGTTGTGCCCCCAGAGCCCACAGGGCATCAAGGAACGTTGCCGCAAAACTGCCCGGCCCGCGGCTTTGAGCAGCCGCAAGGGTACCGGCCCGTTTCATCCAGCCACAGGCCGCCGCGATGTTATCCAGCCGGTCGCCCGGCAGCGAACAGCTGGCCGCCACCACCGCCGATAGCGCACAGCCGGTGCCCACCACCCGGGTCATCATCGGGTCGCCCCCCGTCAGGGTCTGGGTGCGCAGTCCGTCAGTGACGTAATCCACCTCCCCCGTCACCACCACAATCGCATTGGTTTGCCGCGCCAGCGCCTGGGCAGCGGGCAGCGCGCTGGCCGCCGTGTCGGTGGTGTCCACCCCGCGCCCGCCCGCGCTCATCCCGGCGAGCGCGAGAATTTCCGAGGCATTGCCGCGAATGGCCGCCGGTTTCAGGGTGAGAATTTGCTGGCAAAAACGGGTGCGGTACGCCAGCGCGCCAACGGCTACCGGATCGAGCGTCCAGGGCTTGTCCGCCGCCACCGCGCTTTCAATGGCCCGGCGCATCGCCTGGGCGCGCGGTGCGGTCAGGGTGCCGACGTTGATCAGCAGCGCATCGGCCAGCGCGGAGAATTGTTCCGCCTCTTCGGCTTCAATCACCATCGCCGGTGATGCACCAAGGGCCAGCAGGACATTGGCGGTAAAGGTCTGCACCACGTCGTTGGTCATGCAGTGGGTCAGCGGAGAACGGGTTCGGAAATGGTGTAAGGCGTGTAGATTAAGCAGGTCAGGCTGCATGGTATCGCTCCTGCCTTGCGCGAAGAAGCGATAGCCCGGAGGGCATCTGACTTCCCTACGCTGGCATTATCCAGATCAGGTGGTACGGGTATATTCTCAGCCTTCACAAAGAAGGGCACCCCGAGTCAAATCGATTACAAAACAATCACTTACACAGAAACAAATTGTAGGCGTTTAGTGTAACCGGGGCCGTAGGCAGGGTGCAAGGATTATCGATTTATCACAGTGCTTATCACAGCAGTTATCACACCAGAAATAGGTTTCTCACGTAATTAATTACCTGAAATGTGCTCACCCGCTTGTATATCCGCTTGAGGTGAAGAGCGTAGGTAAGTTGTAACTGTCGCAGGCTTCCAGTTACTCGTCTCCGGGCAATCGCTTCTTCGCGTAAGGCAGGAGCAAAAGACAGAAGAAACGCTAACTGCGTTAGCTGTCCGATAGTAAGGGTGTGGGTCAAGACAACAAGATTAAGTAAGGTTATAAATCATTCAAATTATTAAAACCCTCTTTCACTCGACACTAAAACAAATTAGAATTGGCAATCAGATTTCATAGTAAAGAGAGTTAAAACCTTTAGTTTAATAGCTAAAATTATACTAGGGTTGTTTGTGAAGCTGCTTTAGCGCTCTTCATTATTTAATTTAAAAGTTACCAATAATTAAAAATCAAAGGCATGATAAAATGACATTGAACTCAGGTATATTTGCATTTTTCCTATTATATTTAGTACTACACATTTTATATTTGTTTAAGGTTAAAGCATTCAAAATGAATGCTGAGCCTCTTACTCACCAACAATTATTTAAAGCAGCAATCATAATACCTATAGTTTCTTTCTTGATGATAGGGTTTATATGCTGGAGAGAATACGATCTTAAACTTGATGCAGATGGATTTAATAAATTCATTGAAATCAGCAAATTGCCGTTAGGATTGTTATCCTTATCAATTCCCTTTGGCGTAGTTGTAAATAACATACATCGAACCATTCAGACTGATAAACAGATAAAAGAAGCAGAAAGAAAAAACAAGGCCGATGGTTTTTACTCTCATAGAAAAAACACTATTGAGATGTTTGAAAGCTTACCATTTAAAAGTTTCCAAGTGGCAGGCGAAAAATATACTCTAGAGTTTGACAACTGTTATTCGACCTATAGGTACTCTTATCCTATGGCGTCTACTAGCTCTGGTGAATTCATCGCTGACGAAAATTTCGTACGCCGAGTAGATAATCTATGGATTGCTTTAAAAGAGAAATTGGAAAACCCACCTACCAGGAGTGCTGAATCAACATTAAAATATATAGCATCAATTGAAAACATTCTTGATAACATGCATAGAATATTACTTTTCAAGCCCATTGAAATTAAAAAATTACTCTTAGTAAACTTTTCTAACGAGGAAGGGTTTACAAAGCGATTTGTTACCAAGTTTTCATGCGAAGATGATATAAAAATGGCTATAAACGCTTACTGGAATGCCTGCATGATAATCACACAAGCTTTAGAGTTAGACATAAATGAAGGTATTATGATCCAATCAATTGCCGTTGAGCACTATAGTTTGAATAGTGAAAAAATCTTAAGAAACTGGGGAGTATCGATTAATGATAAAATTAATCATGCAATCCCAGGGATTTACTAATGTATCTCATGAGAATACAAAGTATTACGGCGAATCTAAGTTTGGTTAAAGCTGAAAAATCGCCGTAAGGCCGTAAACAATTAAACTTCTTCTAACTCATTCCAATCATTGAAACGATAATTGCCATTAAGAAGCCCTTCCAACTTTCCCAACGATAAAGGGAAGATAAGATCTACTTTATACCCTCTGCCATGAATTGCTTCTTGCCTGAGAGTGTTGATGTTCTTAGCTTTACGTTTCTGTTTTTTGAAACCAACCGATTGTTTATAGCTTTCACTAAATCTCTCTACTCTTTTAGTGATTGGCTGGTAGTACTCAATATCTTTGAATGTATTCATAATGACTATCTCATTAATTAGGTGGGTATATATTTATATTATTACAAGAAATATAAAACCAGTACCATATAACTACATATTGATTAAAAAAAGCCCCATCACAAAAATTAGTTTCTCTAGGCATAGAAATTCTTTTTCATGTGAGGGGGAATTCTTTATTTCTCTATATGTACGTGATCAAACTAACACAAGGAAATGTTAACTAATGAGGGTGTAAATTTAAGCTGCAAGGATGGATAACTTAAAGACTCACACTCAACCTGTCAGGGAGCTTCACAATAAAAGCGCTTCTACTATGATTACTTTGAAAGATCGAGTATGAGTTTTTAAACTATCCAGTGTCCGAAAGCCGCAAGCTTTAATAGGCCGATAGAGAGAGCAAATTCCCATTGAGAGGGAAAGGATTAAAAGATCGATAAAAGGGAAAGGCCGTATTAGGTACGATAAGAGAAGATAATTATCTCTATATGCAATATCAGTCTTTTGCTTTGTTCTTTTTACTATCGGTCTTTTGAATTTAATCTTTTGACTTACTTACAACCAAATCTTTAGATTTGTGTTGTTATTATAAATAACTGAAGGGAAATATTTATTTTAATAATAAGATAATATTATTGCTTTTGTCTTTTGACTTACTACGAAAAGCCAAAGGCTTTGAAGTTATTAGAAGTAATTGAAAGGAAGTTATTAACTTTCCTAAGACACATCCTACATTGTAAAGCTTTGCTTTACCTGTAAAGTAAATCATTCAAGGTAATATTTATCTTAATCACTATATTTTAGATACAGTTTGGTTAAAGTAGGAGAGTAGGCAACTCCTGAAAAGCTTACTTTTAAGCTTTCTTCCCTTTGTTTACCCGGTTGTGCATCCGGCCTTTGAAGTAGCTTCCCGCTCATGGCGTAATTGTCGGTAGCTGTTTGCCCGCGCCTTATTGTCGTCGGGATTCTGCAAGAGTTTTTTCAATGCTCTATATTAAGTATATTACACAGCAGTAAAATTAGGTTCCAACCTTGTTAAAATAATTTAACATCGTAATAACCATGCTCTTCTAATTAATCATTTGATTGATTAATTAATATTTAATTTCATTTTAAGCACTCACTTCTTTCATTCGAAGAAATAAGCCTTACTTCCCTAACTTATTACATCATATCTCTTAAGCTATACGTGCTTTTCGTGATGTACATCAACATTTCAAAACACCGTTTCGATGATAGTTTCTTCACGGCATTAAAAAAGATTACCAAACCTGACAAATGTAAATTTTGTATTCGCATAATCAATGCCTTACAAAATTAATCATTACTATCAACGACTTAATTAGGATCTCAGCAGTCCATGAAACGTTCTATTCTTGCTATCATCGTCGCTACTTCTACTATCTCAGCTTTCAATGCTTATGCTGAACCTCTGCAAGCTCAGGCAGGTCGTGATATGGCTGCTGCTAAAGCTGTTGCTAGCCTTGCATCTTACAATATGGATAAAGCCGCTAAATCTGGTGATGCTTCTCAGATATCCCGCGCTCAGAAAGATCTAAACTCTGCATTAGCTCAAGTGCGTTCTACTGCCCTTAGAAATCAGTTAGCACAACAGCGTGATGCTCAAGCCGCTTCAATTGGTCAACTGAATGCTTTGAAGGCTCAAGACTTAGCTAATCAACAAGCTCAAGTTACAGCACATATGAATCAGGTTACGGCTAACATGAGTGCTACACCTAATGCTCCAGCTGCTCCTGTGCAATCTGTAACGCCGTCAGCAACACCATCAGTACCATCAGCGCCAGCATCACCATCAGCACCACTCACTGTAACGGTAAACACCGCCTCCCCTACCACCGCACCCGGTATGGCTCCCGGTACTGTTGTTGGTGCTGCTCCTGCTCCAGTGTCTTACACCGTATCTCAGACGGTAGTTAATCCAAACCTGTCAACAGCACCCGTAGCTGGTTTACCTGCTGGAAGTGTGATTAATGGTGTAGCGGCTCCTGCTACGTTATCTAGCACCACTGTAGCAAACACTACTGATGCTGCTGCTCTACAAGCGGCATTGACTGCTAGCAAAATGGCTAGCTCTGCTGCTGCTCCGGGTGTTGCACCTTCTACGATGAATCCAGGAGTTAAAACTAATCCAGTGGGGAATCCTGTAGCCATTACTAGCAAAGTTGCGAATAGCTCAATTAACGTAGGTGTTTCATCTGTACCAGCGTCTACACCTGTGCAAGTGGGTAGTATCATCACCACTGCTGGCGCTATCGCTGCTATCGATTCCACTATCCAGATTTCAATACCCTATGAAAGCGTATTTGATGCCCCTGTAAAATCAGTACATAGCGATCATCAGAAAAATAGCCGTTCTGAGCATGGCACTGGTAATGGTGCTAACAACGCGCAAGCTTCCCGCTCTGCTGGCGGTTTCTCTACTGCTGGCTCACATATCGGCGGCGGTAAATCTGGCGGTGGATTCCATTACTAACCGATGCAATAAATACAAAATCCTAAATGAAAATATTATTGCTATGCATGGCCTTTAGTCTTATTGGCTTATTTATTGCCTTGAGATTGGTTAAGGCTAATGGATGATTTTAGTTTTACAATTTGGTTAGTAGTTGGTTTTTTATCATTTGAAATAATAACAATATCTCTAGGCTTTTAATTAATAGATGGTGATGGTGTGAAAAAGTTATTGATTGTGGGCTTAATGGCTTTGTTTACAGTTAATGTTATAGCATGTGATTTAGACTCTGCTAGATCTGCTGCTCAAGATGCTAGTGACTTTTCACGTAAAGCTAAAAATGCTGATGCTATTGGTTTATCGGAAAAAGCCTACGAATATTCCAAACGTGCATATAACGCTTCTGAGGATGTGATTAGCTTCCTTTCGGATTGTGAAGATAATATTGGAGAAAATTACTAATGAATAAAATAGTTTTGGTTTGTGTACTTACTTCTGTGCTGGCTGGCTGTGCTCAACGCTACGTATCACCAGAAGAGCAAGCAATGACTAACGCCGCATATAAGGGCGCTGCAATGAATCAGGCGCTTGCTAACGCTCATGCTGCTGCTTTCGATGGTAAAGAGATTGGTAGCGATAGTAAGCACAAGCACCATCATCATCATCACCTCTCTGATTCGGAAAACTATCATGAAGATGATCAGGATAATGGCGTAGTCTATAAGCATGGTAAAAAGGGTTATTACGACGCTAACGGTGAATTCATTCAATACGCACAAAGCGCACATAAGCCAGTTAATCACGACGCCGCTTTTAAACAGGTGAGTGCTGAGTCTGATGCTGTAATCAATGGTACTATCGGTGATGGTTCTGAGTTTCTGTTAGGGCAAGGCTGGAAACCTAATAACGGGAAATGGCATAAGAAAGGCTACACGTTAACGCTTGTAGTTGAAAATGGAATTGTGTTAAACGCTCAGCTTTCCAAATAGGAGTAAACAGGTACTATTAGCCCTTCTTTATTAGGGGGCTATATAGGAAAAGAGATTGATAGCGTTTCTATCATGGATTTATTAACCTGCTATTAGTCTCTTTCTCTGTATAAGTTTATTAATTGAGAAATGAACATAAAATGGGATTCTTCAAAGATTTAGTAGTAAAGGCGGGTAATACTGCTGCGAGAAGTAACATAGCTCTAGCTATCAGAGCTGGAACTGATTACATGGCTATAGGAGATTTGAAGAAGGTTGTAAAACAAGTAACGATCATTAATGGTGCTGTTGAAAGCATCACTTCAAGTATTTTAGATAATGAAGGTTTTACTGGTGAACCTGTAGAAACGGCCTTGAGTATTATTGACACACTGCCCCGTTATATTAAAGAGAAAGAAGCCCTTATAGCTGCTGGAGAATTTATTAAAAAGGTAAATGACTGGATTGATGAAGATCCTGTTATGCAAGAAGTGATAAAAATTATCGATGGTAAATAAAGAATACCCCTTAATAAATCCTTACTCAAGGGATCTACTAAGGGGATGTTGCATTACTATTATCTCGTTATTCCTAATGTCCTTAATAATAGCACAATGCGTAAACACATTAACTTGATGTTATTCATTATATCATAATTAATGTGTAAACCGTTTATAGTGGGGTTCAGCACTCTCAGCATCAAAAAGGGTTAGATAACCCTTCAGAATCTTGCAAACTAAAATTAGACCATAGCTTTAAAAAATATATCCCTTGAATGCCCATTCTATGCGGGTTTCAAATCGAAGTTTACACATAAGATGAGAGGTAGTTCATCTACTATGTAAACTTACCCTATTTGCAGTTTTTAAGGGCTTAAATTAAGCCATATTTTTTATCGAATTTATTGTTTAATCCATGCATAACCATAATCACTACAACTAGAAACATCATCAAATGATCGTTGAGGCATCACCATAGGACTAGCGCTATACTCTGCTTTGTTTGCTTGCTCCTGAATTACTTTGGCCGCTGCTTACAGCTAATGTTAACAACTGTCGAAACTTGGTACTGATTTTTTAGTATTAACCTGATATTTAGAAGTTGTCGGCGTAAAATCGGAAGTAACTCAAGGTTTGTGCTTAATAGACCAAGCAATATCACAAAGCATCGCCCTATCTCCCAACCATCTATTACGAAACGTAGTTTTACTTAAATTCAATACTTGTTGCTCATGTGGTCATTGTTTGTAAAATAGCCACAGAATATATTTCCACAACAAGCATAGGGATTTATGCAGCAATATACCAATGAGATCACGCCTGAACTCCGAGAATCCTCTTCACAGTCACCCTACTACGAAGATTTTTTAGAAAGCTGGGACAGCAAGACTCGTGAAAAGTTTGAAGATTTTAACAAACACGTTAGTCGCTCATTAACTTACATTTTCCGGTTCACTGTGGGGGGAAGCGTTACCCGCGACGAGGGAATGCTCTGCAATCTTTCGGGAGGTAGTACGGTTGGCGGTTATAGGATGGCACGAGTTGGAGATAAGGTTGTTTACGCTGATAGCAGTGAAGCCACTGTTATTTCCGGTGCAGGTGGAGCACGTATTAGGCAGGGCGCATCTGCAGCACTGGTTGGAAGTATACTTGATAATGGCGACGAAATAATCTCAATACCACAGTCCGTCAGCAGGCTGATTTTCCCTGAAGGTGACACATTCCCGAAAGGATTCTTAAACATGCCAGGGAATAAGCACTAATGGCAGCCAAAGGTTACTTTCTGTTCAGAGGTGATAAGACGGTATGCGGCGGTCGGATTATTGAAGGATGGAATGATCACCAGTTTTTCGGTAAAGACATGGCCTGTGAAGGTCATCAAGTGACCTGTGGTAAACATCCAGGTCGTTACCGTATCTGTGGCGGTCTTGATACTGACTCTATACATGGTAAAAGGATAGCTGGAACTCTGCACAGCTATAGCTCCTGTCCCTGCAAATCGAAATTCGTCCCTTCAAACTTCGAAGATCATTACGAACTTGGTGGAGATGAAACAGTAGCACACACCGATCTGTCTCACCTCGTCAAAATGTCTGTATTCCCAGATCAGATTGAACCAGACCCTGAACAGTACGCTCAGACAGCGAAGAAGACTGGCATAGATGCAGGTTTTGCCGTTCTCCCTTATGGCGGCACCACAGAGGCCTGGCAACGTCTGCTGTTCACGGAAAACCCACCTATAGGAGCCAAAGAGTTATTCGTTACACTAAATGGTACAGGCAAAAGCTATAAAGCTGGTTCTATTATGCTTCTGGTTGATCCTGATAAGCAGGACGATGAGCAGATCGCCCATATGAAATCCACGAAAGCGCAAGTTGATGCGGCATTGGCACCATTGACGCACAAGGAAGCTAATTTCCTACATAAGCATTACGCTACTATAGCTAATTTTACCAGCTACGCTGATACTGGAATTGGCCTTGCTGCTGATCCTGTTGGGAAATACTTTGAGAATATCGAGAAAATTCTTAAAGAGATTCAGGATACATATAAGAATACCTACATAACAAGAGGTGCGTTGATTGGTGAACAATTTTACGTTAAGCGTAGCCAGTTGTTTAAAGAGCTTGAGTCCATACTCAAAGTCAGTTTCCTTAATAAAGCCATGAAATTTGTTGAATATAACAAAATAAAAAACGCACTCGGCCTCTCGAGCAGTTCTATTACCCACAAATGGAATGAAACGGGAGTGGGTGATATTGATGGATACGCAACTCACATTGAACGGGCAGCCAAATATGTTAAAGCAATGCGATACACTGGTTATTTAGGTATTGGCTTCAGCGGACTCCATTCACTTAATGAAGTAAGTCAGGCTTGCTCAGTGGGTCGTGAGAAAGAATGCTCTAAGAAAAAGTATACCGAGATCGGTAGTTTTGCTTTGGGTACAGGCGGTGGAGTTTACGCTGGCGGCTACGCCATACCATTATGTGTCGCAATCGGTGTTGGTAGTGCAGGTGTTGGTGGACTGGTTTGTACTGTCATTGCCGGTATTAGTTTAGGGTATGCTGGCAGTACAGTAGGCAGTGCTGTTGGTGAGTTAAGCGGGGAGCAATTGTATAATGTTTTCGGCAATTAATTTTTTGACCATTCATCGAATTGAGATTTCTGGAATCTTTATGATTCTTGGAATAACAACATACGCTTCCAGCGTAATATATGACAAATTATCCAATGAAAAATTTGTTAAGCTTTGCTCATTATTTGTAGATAAGTTCGGAGCAAGACCAGCAGAAGTTTTAATTTATCAAGACGCAGGATTTTTTTTCTCTTTTATGCGTGATGCTTTCTTTATTAAAGCATTATATTTTAGGGAAAATTCATTTCATACCCGCAGAATGGACAATGAACAAATTCGCTTCATCAAAGATCTCCCTAATCAGTACACTGATTGGTTACGAGTAAAAGTGCGACTTTCAATCGTTGGTTTTATTTGTCTGTTCATAATGTTAGCAGTTTTCTATTTGCCACAATTATTTGAAATATAACTATAAAATTAATAGCCAAGATACACGCTTGGCTATTTAATTTTAAAATTTGTCCTAGGAAAGAAAGCGACGGTTGCAAGTAGGAATACTGACTATCTTGATTTCATTTTTCATTATTTACTATTAATAAAGCCCATCAACAACATACGGAGTTGAGGATAATAACAGCTTATAAATAATGTTCAGTGATCCCCCGCTTTTCTCCCGTCCCACCTTTTGCGTAAGATATAGTTTGTTTTTCACCCAACCTCCAATAATCGTCCCAGGATAACTCTCAAGTTTTTAGCTATTCGTGCTAAATGTGATCTCCGTCAACCTGATAACGCATCTCTTCCGCGATAGTCATCCCGAGCCATCGCTGCGTTTCTATTATAGACGCACGCAAAGAATGGCCAGACCAACAATAATGAACTTATCAACCCCGGGGAATATCGGTTCCTCAACTTATTTAAGGTTAATGTATGAAAAAGATTCTGTTAGTCGGGATAGTGGCTACGCTTCTTGCGGGCTGCGTCTCAGAAGAGCAGCGCTTGGCGCAGTGTCAGGCCAAAGGCGTAAGCCGCGACGCCTGCTACGTTGCCGACCAGAACCGTCAGGCCGCCATCAATGCCGCGGCGGAAAAACAGGCCCTCGAGAATGCGCATGAAGCCGTACAACACGGTCAGGCGGCACACGTTGCCGACCCGCTGCGTGAAGCGTCATTTAGCGCCAACGGTATCAAAGCCAGCATCAATAACGGCTTTACCCAGGCGACCATCAACGGCAAAAAAGCCACGGTGAAACGCTTTAATGCTAACTTCTACGAAGTCAGAGGCGCAGGTTACGTCCTGTCGATCTCACTGGATGCGGACGGCGTGACCGATGCCTCGTGGAATAAAACCCATGGGCGCGACAACGGCATTCTGAACGTCGTTCAAAAGTAGTCCAAAAGTATTCTAAAACGCCCCTCTTTTTTACACGAAGCGCCCCCCACAAAACCTCAGCTACCATGCGGGGTTACGCCTTACGCGCGTTGATTCAACGCGCGTTACAAAACGATAAACAATTAACCATTGAGCCCCGGGCAAAAAGGCTCTATATTGGCCGCGTTTTTTGAGGCCCTTCTCATTTTTTTCATTAATTATTCAATCGGAGCCACGTGCTGAGCTGCGGTTGTAGGAGTGATATGATGACGGATAAAGTCCGTATTGATACTTTGAATGCTTCTTCTTTCAAAACCAACGAAACCTATCTGGCCCGTCAGGCCGAAATGGAATCCAATGTCAGGAGTTATCCGCGCAAACTGCCTTTAGCTATTACGAAGGCGGAAGGGGTGTGGATCACCGATGCGGATAATAAAGAGTATCTTGATTGCCTGGCCGGTGCGGGAACGCTGGCGCTGGGTCATAACCATCCTGATGTGCTGAAAAGCATTCAAAGTGTCATTACCAGCGGCTTGCCGTTACATACCCTGGATCTGACTACGCCGTTAAAAGACGCGTTCTCAGAATACCTGCTCTCCTTGCTGCCAGGTCAGGGTAAAGAGTACTGCCTGCAGTTTACCGGCCCATCCGGTGCAGACGCCGTTGAAGCCGCGCTGAAGCTGGCGAAAAAAGTAACTGGCCGCAGCGGCATTATCAGCTTCTCCGGTGCTTATCACGGCATGACCCACGGCGCACTGTCTGTAACCGGCAACCTCTCTCCGAAAGAAGCGGTTGACGGCATGATGCCTGAAGTCCAGTTCATGCCTTACCCACACCAGTACCGCTGCCCGCTGGGTATCGGTGGTGAAGCGGGCGTGAAAGCGCTGACCTACTACTTCGAAAACCTGATCAACGACGTGGAAAGCGGCGTGCGTAAACCTGCTGCCGTGATTCTGGAAGCGGTCCAGGGCGAAGGCGGTGTGAACCCGGCGCCGGTTGAATGGCTGCAGCGCATCCGTAAAGTGACTGAAGAGCACGGCATTCTGCTGATCCTCGACGAAGTTCAGGCTGGCTTTGCCCGTACCGGTAAATTCTTCGCCTTCGAACACGCAGGTATTCAGCCAGACATCGTGGTGATGTCCAAAGCTGTAGGCGGCGGTCTGCCGCTGGCCGTTCTGGGTATCAAAAAGCAGTTCGATGCCTGGTCTCCGGGTCACCATACCGGTACTTTCCGTGGCAACCAGCTGGCGATGGCTACTGGCCTCACCACCCTGCAGATCCTCAAAGAGCAGAACATCGCTGATAAAGTTGCCGCCCAGGGCGAGTGGCTGAAAGCGAAGCTGGTTGAGCTGCAGAAACGCTATCCGGTTATCGGTCACGTGCGCGGTCTGGGCATGATGATCGGCATCGAGATCGTTAAACCGCACGAAGCTGCCGACCATATGGGCTGCTTCCCGGGCGACGGCGAGCTCGCTGCGCTGATCCAGAAGAAGTGCTTCGAAGCGGGCCTGATTCTGGAGCGTGGCGGCCGTAACGGTAACGTTGTGCGTCTGCTGCCTTCCCTGCTGATCAGCGATCAGGAGCTGAATGTGTTCCTGGACAAATTTGAGCAGGCGCTGCTTGCTGCGGGCGTTCGCCCAGTTTAACCGGAGACAATGGATAGAATGTCAGATTTAAACCCGATTTTGTCGTCCTCGGCGCAAAGCATCGAAGCCTACCAGCAGGCGATCGAGCAGAGCACCCAGGCGGTCATGCAGTGGCTGAAACAGCCGGAAATGTACCAGGGTAAAACGGTCGCCGAACTGCGCGAGCGTATCAACCTGGAATTCAGTCCGGAAGGGCTGGGCAACGAAACTGCTATCGAGCGTGCCGTTGAATATTTCCTGAAAGACAGCCTGGCGGTGCATCATCCGCAGTGTGTGGCGCATCTGCACTGCCCGAGCCTGGTGGTAAGCCAGGCGGCGGAAGTAATGATCAACGCCACTAACCAGAGCATGGACTCCTGGGATCAGAGCCCGTCCGCGACCATTATCGAGATAAAACTGATCGAGTGGCTGCGTACCCGCCTGGGTTACCAGGCGGGCGACGCTGGGGTCTTCACCAGCGGCGGCACCCAGAGCAACATGATGGGTCTGATGCTGGCGCGCGATGCCTTCTTTGCGCGTCAGGGCCACTCCGTCCAGCAGGATGGTCTGGTGGGCGATCTGCGTAAGATCCGTGTGCTCTGCTCCGAGAGCGCGCACTTCTCTGTGCAGAAGAACATGGCGCTGATGGGCCTCGGCTACCAGTCCGTTATCCAGGTAAAAACTGACGAATGTTCGCGCATGGATCTTAACGATCTGGCCGCGAAAATTGAGCAGTGCAATGCCAACGGCGAACAGATTCTGGCGATCGTTGCCACCGCAGGAACCACCGATGCGGGTGCTATCGATCCGCTGCGTGCGATTGCAGAGCTGGCGGCGAAGCAGAATATCTGGGTTCACGTCGATGCGGCATGGGGCGGCGCGCTGCTGATGTCCGAGAAGTATCGCGATTACCTCGACGGTATCGAGCTGGTGGATTCCGTTACTCTGGACTTCCACAAGCAGTTCTTCCAGACCATCAGCTGCGGGGCGTTCCTGCTGAAAGAGGCGCGTCACTATGAGCTGATGCGCTATCAGGCGGCGTACCTGAACTCTGAGTTCGACGAAGAGGCTGGCGTACCAAACCTGGTGTCCAAATCCCTGCAGACCACCCGTCGCTTTGACGCGCTGAAGCTGTGGATGAGCCTGGAAGCGCTGGGCGAGAAGAAATACGCTGAGATCATCGATCACGGTGTCACCATGGCCCAACAGGTTGCGACGTATGTCACTGAGCAGCCGCGACTGGAACTGGTCATGCCGCCGCAGCTGGCGAGCGTTCTGTTCCGTTTCCGTCCGGAGCATCAGCTGGATGACGCGGCCATCGCGCTGCTCAATCAGAAGATTGGCGATGCCCTGCTGGAATCAGGCCGCGCTAACGTGGGTGTTACCGAGCATAACGGTGTCACCTGCCTGAAGCTGACCCTGCTGAACCCAATTGTGACCCTGGAGGATGTTAAAGTCCTGCTGTCACTGGTGGAACGCACGGCGAACGAGCTGCTGGCTAAGTAAGTTGTCCCACCCGGCAGCGTTCGCTGCCGGGTCTCTCTTTCGTTATCTCGCTTTACTCTTCTCGTTTTCGTGCTGTCCGGCAGAATAACCATAAGCATTGTAACCGGAAGCATAATAGCTGGCCGCCGATTTCACGACGTCGTTCAGAATTGCCCCTTTGATGTTGACCCCCATCTGCTGTAAACGGTGCTGGCTGACCTCCATCTCGCGAACGCTGGTCACGTTAAACCGGGCTACCAGCAGGGTAGAGCCAGCGATCCGACCTACCAGCGCAGCATCGGTGACCGCCAGAACCGGCGGAGCGTCGACAATCACTATGTCGTACTGTTCGCTGGCCCAGGTCATGAATTCACGAAAACGATCGTGCGTTAGCAGCTCTGAAGGATTAGGCGGATACTGCCCGCAGGTCACGACATCAAACTGTCCGCTGGTGTAAGTCTGAATCGCCGCCTGGAAGGTCACTTTACCTGACAGTACATCCGACAAACCGGCATCATTGCGCAACCCAAAGATGTTATGCACGTAGCCTTTACGCATATCAGCATCAATAAACAGCACCCGTTTATCAACCTGCGTCACCAGCGCCGCCAGTGAGGTACTGACCAGTGTTTTACCGCAGTCCTGAGTCGGGCCGCTGAACATGAGAATATTATTTACGGCATCCATCATCGCGAAGTGCAGGCTGGTGCGTAATCCGCGCACGGCTTCGACAAAATTATCCAGCGGCCTGTCGACGGGCAAGAATGGCACATCTTTGATTTTATGCCGCCTGGAGCAGTGGAAGAAATAGCGGTTGCCCACCCGGGTTTTGCTGTGCAGCCAGACCGAATGGGGCAAGGTGGCATAAACGTTAATACCCTCTTTTTCAAGTTGTTCCGGTGCGTTAATGCCGCGTCGTAACGCTGCTTTTGCCAGCACGCCAGCGGCAGAGATAAAGAATCCGAACAGGGTCATAAAAGCGACAATTAACGCCTTGCGCGGCTTGATAGGCCCAGGGTTTGTGGCTGCCGAGTCGATAATGCGCGCATTGCCAATCGTGCTGGAGCGGGAGATATTGAGCTCCTGCTGACGGGTCAGAAGCTGAAGATAAACCGCCCGATTGGTATCCACGTCGCGGCTAAGGCGCAAAACCTGCTGCTGCGTAGACGGCATCGTCTCAACACGTTTGTTCAGTCGTTCACGTTCGCTCTCTAAAGTCTGCCGCTTTTCACGCAGCGCCCGATAGGTGGGGTGGTCTTTTTTAAAGTGCTGAGAGACCTCCGCCTCGCGGAAAGTAAGCTCATTCAGCTGATTGTCAACGTTAACAATCTGTTCCAGCACTGACTTGGCTTCCAGGGTTAAATCCACCGAGTCCCGCTGTTTACGATAGGTATTGAGACGCTCCTCGGCCTGCTCCAGCTCTTGCCGCACCAGCGGCAGCTGGCGTTGCAGAAAGACGAGGCTCTGTGAATCCTGTGCGGCCTGGCGGGCAATATTCTGCTGCAGATAATTGTGCATGATATGATTGAGCGTGTTTTTAATCTGCACAGGATCGTGGCCTGTCAGACTCAGCATCAGGATCCCGCTCTCTTTGCCCTGCTCTGTCACGCTAAACTGACGGCTCAGGGCATTTATCACTTCCAGTGGGCCACGTTGCCGAACCCGGAATTGCGTGCCAGGCGGTGCTGACAATTCACGAACGGTAATGCTCACCCCGCCATGCTGCAATGGTCTACCTACCGTGCCGTGCGCGCTGATACCCTCTCCTTCCAGCAGAAAACGGCCTTTAACTTCAGCGGTCAAGGTCAAAATAATCGGCTCGCCCGCGGTTTCGGGAAGCGTCAGATTATCCAGAATCAATGTGCCGTCGGGTTGACCAGTCAGCTTCGCCCATGCTTTGCCTATCAGCGGCAGGCGAACCTGAGTGATTTCATCGCGTAAGCGCAGCGCTTCCACCGTTTCACCCAGGATCATTCGCGATTTTAGTATTTGAATTTCGGCGCTGGAATCTGGTGAAAGCGCCGGTGTCAGCTGATTTAAGGTTTTGAGAATACTGTTCTGCTGCTTATTTTCTATTTGCACCATCGCATCGGCAAGATAGACCGGTGATGCAAAGAGTGCGTATAACGTTCCGAAGAGCGCAAAAATTAGCGTAATGCCGAGAATAGCCACGCGATGATCGATTAACTCTCCCAGAAGACGTGCCAGATCAAGCTCATGTTGGCTATCAGCCTGACCCTGAGTATTTACAATGTTCGACGACATGTACGTAATCCCTTAACGGTAAGTCGGTTGGCCCATTCCTGGCTTGCTTCGCCAAGCAGGCGAAAAACATATTCAAAAGCTTCCATGCTTTTGCCGTACGGATCGGGTATCTCCTGTTCCCTCAGCCATTGCCCAAACAGCAAGGCTTTGCCACGCACCTCAGGGGCGATAAGCGAGATCCGGTTTATTTGATCTGACTCCATGGCAAGAAGCAGATCGTATTCCCGCATCATTGCTATCGTCAGCGGCCGTGCAACATGATCCGCCAGCGACAGGCCATGCCTGGCAGCAATTTTTTGCGCATAGCGATCCGCCGGGTACCCGGCAAGCGCGCGGATACCTGCGGATGCGATGGTTAACGAGGGGAGCTGTTGCTGTAACAGCCGCTCGCCAATCGGGGAACGGCAAACATTTCCCGTACAAATCACCAGAATGGATCGGATCATTATTCAGGCCACGATTTAATGAAGCGCACTGTTTCGGTCAGATCATGCACGCCGCTGATCGTCGGCACCAGCTGCGTCAATACCCGGTTCCAGCGTGAGACAGGCGCGGTGGTGACATAGACGATATCGTAGGGCTGGAGCTGAAATTCTGTGCCAAGCACCATCGCAGACGCATCGCGGGCATTGAGTTGATAGATACGCGCGATTTTGCCGTCCTGACTGTTGTTGCCGTTGGAGCGAATGACGAAGATACCGGTCGCATCGGCCATGCTTTGGTTCAGGCCACCCGCGTTCGCCAGGGCTTCTGCCAGCGTCATGCCGCTGCGATCCATCTTGAGGGTGCTCTGTTTCACCACTTCACCCATGACAAAAACTTTCAAGGCATCATTGCGTGGTACAAACAGAATATCCCCCGGCCACAGCAACCTGTTTTGCGTCAGGTCCCCGTGCTGCATCAGGGCATAGAGTGAGATCCGGGTGTCCTTACCCTTGTGCGTCAGTACCACATTTCGCCAGTCCGCGTCCGGGGAGAGGCCACCCGCCGCATTGATCGCATCCATAATGGTCAGCGGAATATTGGTAATTGGCTGCTGCCCTGACTTTACCACTTCGCCAGTAACGTAGGCTTTTTGCGAACGAAACGCCGCGATACTGACGTCAACCTGCGGGCTTTCAATCACTCTGTCCAGGCGGGCGGTGATCTCTTCGCGCACCTGGGCGAGCGTTTTTCCGGCCACGTGCAGTTTACCGACGTAAGGATAAAAGAGCGTTCCGTCTGCGCCGACCCAGTTTCCGGTGTCGCTTGCGCTACGGTACTGCCCGGCAGGGGTTGTAAGTTCAGGGTGATCCCAGACGGTGATCATCAGCACATCTCCGGGGCCGATACGGTACTCCCAGTGCTTTAATTGCTCATCCAGATTCGGATTTGCCTGAGATTTCACCTGGCTTGTGCGAAGCTGTTCAATCACGGAGGGCGTTAATGGCCAGACATCCATTTTTTTATTTAAATCATATGGATTGTCAGTAACCGCAATATTATTTTTCCCGGAAGTATTTATATGCTGGCCAGGCGTAATGGTGCAGCCTGTCAATAATAGCGCGCAAATAAAACTTACACTGGTGCGGAGTGGTATTGTCATTAATAAGAGGTGCTCTATTATATTCCGTTAAATGCCCACGCATTTCCCTGTAGCTCTCATTAAATTTGCTACATTATTAAATTTAAAAATATTAACTATAGTCAGAGAGTTACAAAAAAATAACCTAATAAAAAAACACTGGCCGTACTGGAGATTGTCTGTTGATATCTTTTAAAAAAAGCAAATCAAAAACAGCACAAATTAATCAAACGGCATCATAAACATTCCACAGAAAAAATAACATAGCACGTTGACGACTATTATGTCTGAAGGCAGTGATTTAAGAATTTATAAAAAGAAAGATAAACACTATAAATCTAAATCAGGAAATAAATTCACAATGTAAATATTTAAAGCTGATGCGATTAGCGGGGGGATGTGTTGATTTGTTACATTTTTTACACCCTTAGCCAACCGGCAAAACATAAAATAGACTATCTGTTGCTCAGCCACGAAACGGCAGAACAAGAGTAATGGCCACGGTAAATCTGGAGATAAAATGACTAAAGGTAAAATTCTACTTCTGGGCGTATTGATGTCACTGGCGAGCGCAGCATTTGCTGCCCCACAAGCCGCAGCGGCCCCCTCTGGCATCCAGGCCTATGAGGAACAGGAGTTTGTAGCCGATTTTACGAAATACAAGATTGGTGATTTCGCCCCGGCGCAGTACCTGACACCTGAGTACACCATCAAGCAGTATAAGCTGCGTAACCTGCCTGAACCGGATGCGGGGACCCACTGGACTTACATGGGCGAGAACTACGTACTGGTGGGTGATACGGACGGTAAGATCTACAAAGCGTATAACGGCGATATCTTCTACCACCGTTAATCGCTTAATGCGCAGGTGGCGCTTCGCTTACCTGGCCTGAGGTGTAGGCCCGCGCAAGCAAAGCGCCACCCGGCAAAGGCTTACACCGCGCGGAACGCGATGTCGCCCGGGATCACCTCACCCTGCCAGTAAAGCTGTGCGGCAACGCGATCTGCCAGCTGACGATACATCTCAGCGAACTCACTTTCAGGGCGGTTGACGACGGTCGGCTTGCCGCTATCCAGATCTTCACGCAGCGTAATGTGCAGCGGCATCTGTCCCAGCAGTTGGGTATGATACTGCGCAGCCAGTTTTTCTGCCCCGCCGGTGCCGAAGATGGCTTCATGATGACCACAGTTGCTGCAAATATGCATGCTCATGTTTTCAACGACACCCAGCACCGGCACCTCAACCTTCTCGAACATCACAATGCCTTTTTTGGCATCAATCAGCGCGATGTCCTGCGGAGTGGTGACGACCACCGCGCCGGTCACCGGGATGTTCTGCGCCAGGGTCAGCTGAATGTCACCGGTGCCCGGCGGCATATCGAGCACCAGATAATCGAGATCCGGCCACATTGTCTCCTGCAACATCTGCATCAGCGCCTTGCTGGCCATCGGCCCGCGCCACACCATGGCGTTGTCGTCGGTAACCAGATAGCCAATGGAGTTGGTCGCCAGACCGTAAGCCATAATCGGCGCCATATGGGTGCCATCCGGCGAGGTCGGACGCTGATTTTCCGCGCCCAGCATGTTAGGAATTGACGGGCCATAGATATCGGCATCCAGAATACCGACCTTCGCCCCTTCAGCGGCCAGCGCCAGCGCCAGGTTCACGGCGGTGGAGGATTTCCCTACCCCGCCCTTGCCGGAACTGATAGCAATGATATTTTTCACGCCATTGATACCCGGATGGTTCTTCACCCGTTTCAGCGTGGCGATGGTATGGGTTAATTTCCAGTCGATGGCTTTCGCCCCGGTGATGCGCAGCAGCTCGGCGCTGGTTTGTTCTTTCAGCGTCTCGAATGCATGGCTCCAGACGAAAGGCATATGCAGTTCGACATGCAGGGTATCATCCAGCCACGCCACGTGATGTAACGCTTTCAGCGTGGTGAGATTGTGCTTCAGGGTGGGGTGCTGAAAATTAGCCAGCGTCCCGGCAACCATTGCGCGCAAGGCTTCCGGTGATTTGGCCTGGGATTGAGAACTCATCCCGACTCCTTTGTAGTTGTTCTGAAAAAGAGATGTAATTACCAAGTTTACCCCAGAGGTAACAATTATTCATTTATGGATTAATGCCCTTATCACTTGGCGTAGTTATTCCCTTTCGGGTAACATCAAAAACCCTTTTTACAGCTAAAAGAAGTAATACCTACTATGACTCAAGTCGCGAAAAAAATTCTGGTGACGTGCGCTCTGCCGTACGCTAACGGCTCCATCCACCTCGGCCACATGCTGGAGCATATCCAGGCTGATGTCTGGGTCCGTTACCAGCGAATGCGCGGCCACGAGGTAAACTTCATCTGTGCAGACGACGCGCACGGCACGCCAATCATGCTGAAAGCGCAGCAGCTGGGTATCTCCCCGGAGCAGATGATTGCCGAAATGAGTCAGGAGCATCAGACCGATTTTGCTGGCTTCGACATCAGCTATGACAACTATCACTCCACGCACAGCGACGAAAACCGCGAACTGTCGGAGCTGATCTACACCCGTCTGAAAGAGAACGGTTTTATCAAAAACCGCACTATTTCTCAGCTCTACGATCCGGAAAAAGGCATGTTCCTGCCGGACCGTTTCGTGAAAGGCACCTGCCCGAAATGTAAGTCGCCGGACCAGTATGGCGATAACTGCGAAGTGTGCGGCGCGACCTACAGCCCAACCGAGCTGATTGAGCCGAAGTCCGTGGTATCCGGCGCGACCCCAGAGATGCGTGACTCCGAACACTTCTTCTTCGACCTGCCTTCGTTCAGCGAAATGCTGCAGGCGTGGACCCGCAGCGGCGCGCTGCAGGAGCAGGTGGCGAACAAGATGCAGGAGTGGTTTGAATCCGGCCTGCAGCAGTGGGATATCTCCCGCGATGCACCCTACTTCGGCTTCGAAATCCCGAACGCGCCGGGCAAATACTTCTACGTCTGGCTGGATGCGCCTATCGGCTACATGGGCTCCTTCAAGAACCTGTGCGACAAGCGCGGCGATACCGTAAGCTTCGACGAATACTGGAAAAAAGATTCCACGGCCGAGCTCTATCACTTCATCGGCAAAGACATCGTTTACTTCCACAGCCTGTTCTGGCCAGCCATGCTGGAAGGCAGCGGTTTCCGCAAGCCGACCAACCTGTTTGTCCACGGCTATGTCACCGTGAACGGCGCGAAGATGTCCAAATCGCGCGGCACCTTCATTAAAGCCAGCACCTGGCTGAACCACTTTGATGCCGACAGCCTGCGCTACTACTACGCGGCGAAGCTTTCGTCCCGTATCGACGATATCGACCTGAACCTGGAAGATTTCGTGCAGCGCGTCAATGCCGATATCGTGAACAAAGTGGTCAACCTGGCCTCCCGTAACGCCGGCTTTATCGCCAAGCGTTTCGACGGCGTGATGGCGGCGGAACTGGCCGATCCTGAGCTGTACAAAACCTTCACCGACGCGGCTGCCGTGATTGGCGAAGCGTGGGAGAGCCGCGAGTTTGGTAAAGCGGTGCGTGAAATTATGGCCCTAGCCGACCTGGCGAACCGCTACGTTGACGAGCAGGCACCGTGGGTAGTTGCCAAACAGGAAGGCCGCGACGCTGACCTGCAGGCGATCTGCTCCATGGGGATCAACCTGTTCCGCGTACTGATGTCTTACCTCAAGCCGGTTCTGCCGCAGCTGGCCGCGCGTACTGAAGCGTTCCTGAACACCGAACTGAGCTGGGACAGCATCAATCAGCCGCTGCTCGGCCATAAGCTGAACGCCTTCAAGGCGCTCTACAACCGCATCGAGATGAAGCAGGTTGAAGCCCTGGTTGAAGCCTCGAAAGAAGAGGTGAAAGCCGCCGCCGCACCGGTAACCGGCCCGCTGGCGGACGATCCGATTCAGGAAACCATCACCTTTGACGATTTCGCGAAGGTCGATCTGCGCGTGGCGCTGATCGAAAACGCGGAATTTGTGGAGGGCTCCGATAAGCTGCTGCGCCTGACCCTCGATCTGGGCGGCGAGAAGCGCAACGTCTTCTCCGGCATCCGTTCCGCCTACCCGGACCCGCAGGCGCTGATTGGTCGCCACACGGTGATGGTGGCGAACCTTGCGCCGCGCAAAATGCGCTTCGGCATCTCTGAGGGGATGGTGATGGCCGCAGGTCCTGGCGGGAAAGATATTTTCCTGTTAAGCCCGGACAGCGGTGCGCTGCCTGGTCACCAGGTGAAATAAATAAAAAAGCCGGAGATAATCTCCGGCTTTTTTTATGCCTTTTTGCCGGGTGGCGGCTTCGCCTTACCCGGCCTCCATAACCTGTAGGCCCGCCGCCGGGCAATATTACGGCTTCGCGGCATGCACCCGGTTGGTGAGCCCACGCAGGAAGTAGCGCAGGAATTGATCCCCACACTCGCGGTAGTTTTTATGGTCCGGCGCGCGCATCATGGCGGTGATTTCCGGCATTGAGACACGGAACTTTTGCTCGCTCATGATGGCCAGAATATCGTCGGTTTTCAGTGAAAAGGCGATGCGCAGCTTCTTCAGCACCGTGTTGTTGTTTACACGACGCTCCAGCGACAGCTCAGGCGCAGATTCATCTTTGCCACGCTTGTGGTAGATCAGGCCGTTCAGAAAACCGGAGAGGATGATGTCCGGGCAGCGAACAAACCCCTCCTCGTCCTCTTTGGTCATCCAGGTGTCGAACCCGGCCGAGGTGGATTCCATGTCGGCAAGCGCAAGAATGCGCACCATGTCGTTGTTATTTGCTTTCAGGGTGTAGCGCAGGCTACGAAGAATATCATTACTGAGCATAGAGCCTTCGAGTGTCGATGATGCAATGGCGCGCAGTGTAGCAGTTTTACAGCCCTATCGCCTCTTTCAAACTTTTCAGGTAGCGACGGCTGACCGGCACCGTCTGTCCGGCGCGCAGCACCAGTTCCGCCTGACCGTTCTCTTCAAGGCGGATCTCTTTCAGATGCGCCATGTTCACCAGGTACTGGCGATGGCAGCGCAGCAGCGGCGTGCGGCTCTCCAGAGTACGCAGCGTCAGCTCGGTAAAGCCCTCTTTGCCTTCATGGCTGGTGACAAACACCCCGCTCATCCGGCTGCTGACAAAAGCCACGTCCTCCATCTGCAGCAGATAGATCCGGCTGTGGCCGGTACAGGGGATAAACTTCAGCGGCTGCTGGTGTTCCGCCAGCAGCGATACGTCCTGCACGTTGCGCTCCTGGCGCAGACGGTTGAGCGTTTTTTCCAGCCGCGGCTCTTCGATGGGTTTCAGCAGATAGTCAAAGGCGTGCTCTTCGAACGCTTTTACCGCGTATTCATCAAAGGCGGTGAGAAAGACAATGTAGGGTCGATGTTCCGGATCGAGCATGCCCACCATCTCCAGGCCGCTGATGCGCGGCATCTGGATATCCAGAAACAGCACATCGGGACGCAGCTTGTGCACGGCGCTAATGGCTTCAATGGCGTTAGCGCACTCGCCGACAATCTCAATATCGCTGTGCTCCTGCAGCAAAAATCGCAGGTTTTCTCGCGCTAACGGCTCGTCATCGACAATCAGCACATTCAACATGCGTGTTCCTCCAGAGGCAGTCGTAAGGTTATACGGGTAAAGCTGTCGGGCTCACAGGTGACGGTAATGCCGCAATCTTCGCCAAAATGGGCGCGCAGACGCTTGTCCACCAGCCCCATTCCCAGGCCTCCCCCCTCTTTTGCACCGCTATAGAGCCCGGCATTGTCTTCAATATCCAGCACCAGATAGCGGTTAAAGCGGCTGGCGGTGATGGCGATCTCGCCGGTGCCCAGCAGCTGGGAGGTGCCATGCTTGATGGCGTTTTCCACAATCGGCTGCAGGGTAAAGGCTGGCAGCTGCTGCCAGGCCAGCTCATCCGGCACCGACAGCGTCACCTGCAGGCGCGACTGGAACCGGGCCTGCTCGATTTGCAGATAGGCATTCACATGCTCAATTTCATCCGCAAGGGTGACAATTTCCGAGGGCCGCTTCAGGTTCTTACGGAAAAAGGTCGAGAGAAACTGCACCAGCTGCGTTGCCTGATCGCTGTCCCGACGGATCACTGCCTTCAGGGTATTGAGGGCGTTAAACAGAAAATGCGGGTTCACCTGAGCGTGCAGGAGCTTGATCTCCGACTGGGTGAGCAACGCCTTCTGCCGCTCATACTGCCCGGCGAGGATCTGGGCCGAGAGCAGCTGGGCGATCCCCTCTCCTAATGTTCGGTTGATGGAGCTGAACAAACGGTTTTTCGCTTCATACAGCTTGATGGTCCCCATCACCCGCTGGTTTTCACCGCGCAGGGGGATCACCAGCGTCGAGCCCAGCTTGCACTGCGGATGCAGCGAGCAGCGGTACGGCACTTCGTTACCGTCGGCGTAGACTACCTCACCAGTCTCGATGGCGCGAAGCGTATATGCGGACGAAATCGGTCTGCCTGGCAGGTGATGGTCATCGCCGGTGCCGGTAAAAGCCAGCAGCTTTTCGCGATCGGTAATGGCGACCGCGCTGATATCCAGCTCCTGGTGCAGCACCTGCGCCACCTTCATGCTGTTCTCTTCGTTAAAGCCCTGACGCAGGATCCCCTCCGTCGAGGCCGCGACCTTCAGCGCCGTTGCCGAAAAGGCCGAGGTGTACTTTTCAAACATGGCCCGCTTATCAAGCAGGATGCGCATGAACAGCGCGGCGCCTACGGTGTTGGTGACCATCATCGGCGCGGCAATGCTGCCCACCAGATGCAGGGCGTCCTCGAAGGGACGGGCGATCAGCAAAATGATCAGCATCTGCACCAGCTCGGCCACCAGGGTTATCGCGCCTGCAGTAAGGGGACTGAAGACTTTATCCGGGCGACCGCGACGGATCATCACGCTGTGGACGAGGCCGCCAAGCAGCCCTTCGACAATGGTCGAAATCATACAGCTCAGCGCCGTCATGCCGCCCATTGAGTAGCGGTGCAGTCCCCCGGTCAGCCCCACCAGTCCGCCGACAACCGGGCCGCCGAGCAGGCCGCCCATCACCGCGCCGATCGCACGGGTGTTGGCAATGGAGTCTTCGATATGCAGGCCCAGATAGGTGCCGAGAATGCAGAAGATAGAGAAGGTGACGTAGCAGAGCAGCTTGTGCGGCAGACGAACGGTGACCTGCATCAGGGGGATGAACAGGCGTGTTTTACTCATCAACCACGCGATGACCAGAAACACACACATCTGCTGAAGCAGCAGCAACACCAGATTAAATTCGTACATACCCACAAACCGCAAATTCTTAAAGCGCGTAACATACACCGAAGCGCAATAACTTTCTTTGCAGTCAAAGCACGAAAATGTGTTTTCGTGTGAGCCATCACACCTTTAGCCGAACATAATCTGATATTCGCATTTTTTTTGGGAAAAAAGAGCGAAACTTCCTGGTTCAGCATTCTCCGTCTACAGTTAATCTGGGCATGCGCAAGCCGGAGGGAAAACATGGCGCTCTACACGATAGGAGAAGTGGCACTCCTGTGTGATATCAATCCTGTGACGTTACGGGCATGGCAGCGACGTTACGGATTACTGAAACCGCAGCGAACCGACGGTGGCCACCGGCTGTTTACGGATGCGGATATCGACCGGATCCGTGAGATCAAAGGCTGGATCGATAATGGCGTCCAGGTCGGGAAGGTTAAAACGCTATTGAGCCCGGAAGGTCAGAAGGAGCAGGACATCTGGCGCGAACAACAGGAGGTGCTGCTGCGTTATCTGCAATGCGGCCATCTGCACCGTCTGCGTATATGGATCAAGGAACGAGGCAGTGAATACCCTGCGCAAACCCTTATTACCCAACTGTTCATCCCGTTACGAAGGCGTCTGCAATCGCAGCAGCCCACGCTCCAGGCACTGCTGAGCGCGCTGGACGGCGTGCTTATCAACTATATCTGTATTTATCTTGCTACGGCGCGAAAGAAGAACAGCAAAGATGCGCTGGTAGTCGGCTGGAACGTGCACGACACGACTCGCCTGTGGTTTGAAGCGTGGATTGCCGCCCAGCAGGGCTGGCGCGTCGACGTGCTGGCGCATTCGCTGGCTCAGCTGCGCCCGGAGCTGTTCGACGGACAGACGCTGCTGGTCTGGTGCGGAGAATCACCGACGGCGGCGCAGGAGCAGCAGCTGACCCAGTGGCAGGCGCACGGCTATCCCGTCTTCCCGCTGAAAGGCAATTAATGGTTCATTAACACCCGCGCTTCACCGTATAATCGCCCTGTTAACATCAGGAGCACATTATGAAGGCAACCAAAGTCGCGGTTATCACCCTCTTCTTTCTCATGGCCGTCAGCGGTATTGGGGGCGTGATGCTGGCAGGTTATTCGTTTATTGTCCGTGGCGGTGTTGGCTGAGGCTTCGTGCCAGCCGTTCGAAGGCGCGATCGACCACAATCGCCGCCAGCGCCACCAGCAGCGCACCCTGGATAATATAGGCGGTATTAAAGCCACTTAAGCCGATAATAATCGGCGTCCCCAGCGTGTTTGCCCCTACCGTTGAGGCAATGGCTGCGGTACCGATATTCACAATCACCGAGGTGCGGATCCCCGCCAGCATCACCGGCGCGGCCAGCGGCAGCTCGACGTTGCGCAGGCGCTGCCAGCCACTCATCCCCATCCCTTCGGCTACGCTGATGGCCGCCGCGGGCACTGCCGCCAGCCCCGCCAGCGTCGCCTGTAAAATCGGCAGCACCCCATAGAGGATCAGCGCGATAATCGCCGGCTGCTGGCCAAAGCCCATCACCGGTACCGCAATGGCCAGTACCGCCACGGGCGGGAAGGTCTGCCCGACGGCGGCGATGGTCTCCACCAGCGGGCGAAACTCCCGGCCCGCCGGCCGCGTTACGGCAATCCCGGCGCCTGCCCCCACCACGATGGCAAAGAGGCTGGAGATGCCGACCAGCCAGAAGTGGGCGAGCGTCAGGCTAACGAAGCTCTCCTGCTGGTAGACCGGGCGCGGCAGCTCCGGGAACAGCGCGCTGAAGAGCGGCGCGCTGTAGGGCATCAGGAACAGGAGCGCCACAAACAGCGCCACCAGCCACAGAAGTGGATCGCGTAATAGCCTCACGACGCCTCCCGGGCCAGCAGATCGCGAAACCAGAGCGTGCCGCACGGCCTTTCCTGATCGTCCACCACCGGCAGACGCTCACAGCCCTGGCTGACAAATGCCGAGAGCGCATCCCGCAGGCTCATGGAGGCCCGCAGCGGGCTGGACTCGCCCGAGGTGATTTCCGGGCGCATCGACTCGCCGACCGTGCGCAGCGACAGCAGGCGTACGCCCAGTTCGCTGCGGCCAAAAAACTCGCGCACAAATCCATTCGCCGGTCGGGTCAGCAGCGCCAGCGGCGTCCCCTGCTGCACTACCCTGCCGCTGTCCATCAGCACCAGGTGGTCTGCCAGCCGGAGCGCCTCGTCGATATCGTGCGTTACCAGAACAATGGTCCGCCCCAGAATGCGATGGATGCGGGTCATCTCCAGCTGCAACGCGCTACGGGTGACCGGGTCGAGGGCGCCAAAAGGTTCATCCATCAGCAGCACCTCCGGGTTAGCGGCCAGTGCCCGCGCCACACCGACCCGCTGCTGCTGCCCGCCTGAAAGCTGGTGCGGATAGCGCTCACGCAGGGCAGGATCCAGCCCCAGCAGCGCCATCAGTTCATCCACCCGGTCGTCAATCTGTTGCCGAGGCCATTTTTGCAGCTGCGGCACGGTGGCGATGTTGCGCGCCACCGTCCAGTGCGGGAAGAGACCGATGGACTGAATGGCATAACCCATCCGCCGACGCAGCTCCAGCACCGGCAGGCTGCGGATCTCCTGCCCGGCAAAGCGGATCAGACCGCTGTCATGCTCCACCAGTCGGTTGATCATCTTCAGGGTGGTCGATTTGCCCGAGCCCGAGGTGCCCACCAGCACCGTGAAGGCCCCTTCGGCAAAGGTCAGATCCAGATTGCTGACCGCGGGCTCGCCGGCAAAGGTTTTACTTACATCATCAAACTCAATCATCGGTTCTCCTTCGCAGCAGGGCGATCCACAGCGCAAACAGCGCGTCCACCACCACCGCCATCACGATGGTCGGTATAACGCCCAGCAGCACCAGATCCAGGGCGCTGCTCAGCAGCCCCTGGAACACCAGCGCGCCGAATCCTCCGGCGCCAATTAAGGCCGCTATCACCGCCATCCCCACGGTCTGCACCGCCACTACGCGCAGGCCGCGCAACAGCACCGGCAGGGCCAGCGGGAGCTGGATCTGCCAGAAACGCTGGCGGCTGTTCATCCCCATCGCGTCGGCGCTCTCCAGCACCTCGGCGGGCACCTGGCTGAGCCCCGCCAGCACCCCGCGCGCCAGCGGCAACAGGGCATAGAGCACCAGGGCGATCAGCGCGGGCGTCAGGCCGGTTCCGGCAATGCCCAGCGAAGACAGCCACGGCCAGGCGCGGGTCAGCCCGGCAAGCGGGGCAATCAGCAGGCCGAACAACGCCACGGAAGGGATGGTCTGAATGATATTCAGCACCGCAAACACTGGCCCCTGAGAGGCCGGACGGCGATAACAAAGCAGCCCCAGCGGCACGCCAATCAGCAGGGCCGGGATGAGGGTGCCCAGCAGCAGCGTGAGGTGCTGCTGCCCGGCATCGTTAAAGACATCCTGCCGGTTGGCGTACTCTTTCATCAGCGAGAGGGCGTTGAGTTCGCCGCTGAACAGCAGCAGCAACGGCAGGATCCAGATTTGCGCCTGCAGCAGCCAGCGCCAGAGCGGCGGCAGGTTAAGCCGACGAATGGCATCGCTGCAGGCGAGCAGGCAGAGCGCCAGCCAGAGCCACAGGCCGCTGCCCACGGCAGTGCGCGCCAGCGGACTTTCGCTGCTGGCAAGATGCGTGGCGGCAAGCCCCGCGCTCCAGACCAGCCCGGCGAACAGCAGCTCGCACACCACAAGCGTCGCCACCACTGCCCCGCGACCACGCATCAGTGCAAGCACGATTAACAGACCCGGCACAATAAGCAGCAGTGCAGGCGAGAACGCCCACACCTGCCAGACGGCACGCCCTTCCCCGGACACCAGCCGGTTCGGGGCAAAATTCACAAAGGGTAGCGCGGCTGCAGCCAGGGCAATGAGAGCCATCAGCAGCAGCACGCGGTTATGACATCTTATCGGCACAGCACAGTCCTGCGGCGGGTTATTTCACCAGCCCTTTTTGCTTCAGGTAATCTGCCGCCACTTTTTTGGCATCCAGCCCCTCGACTGCAATGCTGGCGTTCAGCTGTTGCAGGGTTTTCTCATCCAGCGTTTCAAATACCGGCTTCAGCCAGGCGTCCAGCTCCGGATAAGCCTTCAGCACCGCCTCGCGCACCACCGGCGCCGGGGCATAGATCGGCTGAACGCCTTTTGGATCGGTGAGGGTTTGCAGACCCAGCGCCGCTACCGGGCCGTCGGTACCGTAGGCCATCGCCGCGTTCACGCCCGAGGTTTGCTGAGCGGCTGCTTTGATGGTGACGGCGGTATCACCCCCCGCCAGTGAGAGCAGCTGGCTCTGATCGAGCTTGAAGTCATAGGCTTTTTCAAAGGCAGGCAGGGCATCCGGGCGTTCGATAAACTCGGCTGAGGCGGCGAGTTTGAAATCACCCTTCTCTTTCAGGTAGCGGCTCAGATCCTCAAGGGAGGTGAGTTTGCCTTTCTCCGCCACATCCTTGCGTACCGCGATGGTCCAGGTGTTATTCGCCGGAGCCGGGGTAAGCCAGATTAGCTTGTTCTGTTCGGCATCGAGTTTTTTCACTTTCTCGTAGCCATTGCTGGCATTTTTCCACGCCGGGTCATTTTCATCTTTGAAGAAGAAGGCCCCGTTGCCGGTGTATTCCGGGTAGATATCCAGTTCGCCGGAGGTGATGGCGCCACGCACTACCGGGGTAGTACCCAGCTGCACTTTATTGACGGTTTTGACGCCATGGCTCTCCAGCACCTGCAAAATAATATTGCCCAGCAGCGCCCCTTCCGTATCAATTTTCGACCCGACCTTTACCGGCTCCGCTGCCTGTAATGGCAGGCTCAACGCCGCCAGCAGCGCCGCTGAACCAACAATCCCCTTTAAAATAGTCATTCCGCTTTCCTCATGATTTTGCCGCCTTTTTCAGAGGCTTGAGAGAAAAGCGTAGTCGATAAGTGGCGTTTTAGCGCGTCTCAGGCAGTTTTAACGGCAGGGTAAGCACGCTGGCGGCAAAGTAGAGCATGGCGATCACCCACAGCGTTCCCTCCACGCCGAGGGGAGCCACGCAGAGGGTGATAATCAGCGGCCCGACAAAGTTGCTCAGGCCGGAGCCCAGATTGAGGCAGGCGATCGCCGCGCCTTTGTTATCAGGAAGCAGGGAGGGGATCAGCGCGCTGAGCGGCCCGAACGCCCCGAGCCCAATGGCATAGAGCGCTAAGGCGCAGAACAGCGCGGGCTCGCTGTTACCAGACAGCACCGGGGCGTAGCATACCGCCACCATCGCCAGACCACACAGGGTGCCGGAGAACCAGACCACCGTGTTACGCCAGCCGATGGTGTCCCCCAGCCAGCCAAAGAAGTAGCTGGCGAAAATATTAACAACGTTCACCAGCCCCCAGATGGTGAGCCACGTCGCGATACTGAAGCCAAAGCGCGGCAGGTAGACCGGCATCAGGATCACCAGCGAAAATTTGCCGATGTCGTTGATGGTTTTGACGATCACCGCGAGACGCATTTTAGGCTCCCGCAGCATCACCATGATCCCTTCGGTGAGTGCCGCCCCCATGCTGCCGCCCTGCGCCGTCTGCGGCCGATCGGGATTGAGCACCAGCGCGCAGAACGCCCCCAGTACCACAAAGATAAAGCCGCTCAACAGGGTGGCGGTTTCGCCGATCCGCGGCAACATCAGGCTGGCGTACCACGGTCCGATAATGGTCATCCCCACGCCAAAGGCGATCCAGAACCAGGAAACCGCCCGCCCCAGGATACGCGGCTCGCAGCGCTGGTTAATCCAGACCAGAAACGAGTAGGCAAACAGCGGGTAAGCCACGCCGCGCAGGGTGTAGCTGGCGACCATCAGGGGGTAGTTTCCCTGCGGCAGGGCATAGCCGATAAACGGGATCGAACCGAGAAAGTAGATCGCCGTGGCACTCCACATCAGACGACGCAGGCCCAGTACCCCCGCGCCGATCCCCGCAAACCAGGAGATCACCGCCACGCACAGGCCGAACACCGATGAGAGCAGGCTGATGTGAAACGCATCAAAGCCGCGGTTTTGCAGCATCGAGGCCAGCCAGCTTTGCTCGATGGTGGCACCGGTAATAAACAGAAAAATGCCGATAAAACCCCAGCTCAGTTCCCGGGGCAGACCCAGTCTGGCCCAGATCCCTTGCTGAATATATACGCTGTGTTCTGTCATGTGCTTCGTCCTGAAAGACCGGGGGCCCGGACCCGGTCAGGCTGTGAGGATCAGGCGTTGGTGAATTGCGGAGGGCTCTGACGCGCCATCATCCGTTTGCGGTTGAGATAGCCAACGCTGTTCTCGCCCCAGCAGTGCTCATACGGCATACCGGTCAGGCTTTCGATAACCGCACGGTTTTCCGCGCTGACGGTCGCCTTGCTGCCGCCCTGCTTCAGGCGCGCCACCTCTTCGTTCAGAATGGCGTGGGTGCGGCTGTTGATGCGGAACTGGCAGGCCGACCAGATCCCCCAGACGGTGAGGATCATCGGTAGCACAATCATGATCACTATGATCATGTTGATGGCCGACTGCGGCTGCGCGGACTGCCCGGAGACAAAGCCCGACATCTGCAAAGCCACGCCAACAAGGAAAATCGACATCGCCTGAGAGGCCTTACGCAGCAGACTCATAAAGCCGGCGAAGATCCCCTCCCGACGCTGACAGGTGAGGATCTCGTCCACGTCTGCCACGAAGGTGTAGTTATTCCATGGAATGGCGTAGATCCCGCCGCGCGCCAGGCCGGCAATCGCCGCCCCGGCATACAGCAGTACCATCCCACCGGTCTGGTGGAAGTACGCTGACACCAGCAGGGCAAAGGCCACCAGAGCCATTGAGGCCTGGGTGGCGAAGGCCCGGGACGGGGAGTAACGCAGGGTCAGCCAGGTGGCGATCCCGACGCCAAAGAATTGCAGGGCATTGATCACGCCGAGCAGGTTAGAGGCCATCACCGACGAGGTCATCAGGGCGAAGACCACGAAGTAGGTAAAGACGGAGTTGAAGATATCCTGCGCCACTGAACCGCCCAGATACATCCCGAGGTGCGATCTGAACGTTTTGATTTTCAGGGTGGAGAGGAAATCGTAATAGATATGGTACGTCCGGGTTGCCAGCGGCTCCTTCTCTTCCTCTTCACTGTGGGCTTCGCTCTGCTGGATCTCCTCCAGCGAACGTTCCCAGGTGCCGAAGTAGACAAAGAACAGTACGATCATAAAGGAGACGGTGAAAATGGCGCCGGTATAAAAGAATGACGCTGACGACTCCGGCCCGAAGTATGCCACCAGACGTCCCGGCAGGAAGGCGGCAGCAAAACCGGCCAGTTGGGCGATATACATGCGGGCGCTGGTGAGTTTTGAGCGCTTTTTGAAGTCGGAGGTCATCTCTGCCGACAGGGTGTCGTACGGGATGATGATCATGGTGTAAACGATCTCAAACAGGATGTAGAACAGCAGGTACATCCAGTAATTGAAGCCCTCCACCCACAGCAGGCTGTAGACCGACACCAGCGGAATGCTGGCCAGCAGGAAGAAGCGGCGACGGCCAAAGCGTCGGCCCAGCGCCGTCTTATGGAAGTTATCGGAAATGTAGCCGATGACCGGACACATGATCACATCGACAATACGCGCCACCGCAAACAGCGAGCCCGCCTGAATCGGCGTCAGCCCGCAGAAGGTGGTTAAGAAAAACAGCAGCCAGGCGCTGACCAGCGTGAAGGCACCGGAGCCAATCACATCTGCCAGCCCGTAACAGACATAGTTACGCAGTTTAATTTCTCGCACTTTTTTTATCATTTTGTATTCCCTGTATTCGCCGGGTAAGTTCGGATGCTCTCTTCATCCCAGCCCGCAGGTAACGGCAGCGGACGGGCAATCTGGATGACGTGCAGCTGTAATCCCTCAACACCTGCGGCATAGAGCGCGGGCAGTCCGTGCGGATAGCGTTCTACGCCGTAGGCGCGCCCCGTTTGCGGGTTAACGCGCCAGGCGTTATCCAGTCCCATCCCTGTCGGGCGCGCGGGGTTACAGGGAGGGCGCACGTCATAGCAGCCCTGCTCCTCGCTGGCGCTCAGGCGCTGAGAGAAGCTCAGCCCGTTAAAGGTGATGTCGTGAATGGCGCCCGGCACGTCGCTGTGTAGGTTGATAGCCCCTTCCCCGCTTCCGCTGAGGCTTAAGAACGTGACCTGGCTTATCTCGCCGGGCGCGACGTTGGGCGCGCGGTGGCGGACGGAGACAAAGACCGGATCGGCTTTTCCCCAGTGGCAGGGATCGCCGTGCCGGCAATCAAAGACGATATTGCTGAACAGCATCTGGCTGAACCGTCCGCCGTCGCGGGAGACCAGGCCGATGGCGCGGTTGGATTCGAAAATGACGCAGTTGCTGACCACCAGGTTGCGGATGTCGGCAAAGGTCTCGGTGCCCACTTTGATGGCGCAACTTTTTGAGCGAATGATGCAGTTATTGACCGTGACGTTCTCCATCGGCTGCTGCAACGCTGCGCTTTTGGCGGTGGTCTTCAGGCAGATGCCGTCGTCGGCGGCGCTGAAATAGCTGTCGCTGAGGTGCACATGCTGGCAGCTGTCGAGATCCAGCGCATCGGTATTGGAGAGCGCCAGATCGTTATCAATGGTGATCTGTTTGATAAAAACATGCCTGCAGCTGACCAGGTGCACGGTCCACATGGGTGCGTCGTACAGCGTGATATCGGCGATCCGCACCTGCTCGCACCCTTCCAGCACCAGCATGCGCGGACGATGGGTTTTCGGCTGACGGTAGCCCTGGGCGTCCGGCGCTGGCGCAAACCAGGCGCTGGCATTGCCGTCGATGCAGCCTGGACCGCACAGGGTCAGGTGATGGGCATCACGCGCATAGAGGAGCGCCATTCTGGAAAGCTCGGCCATGCTTTGGGTTTCGCAGGCCTGGTAGTCCGCCTCATGGGGGCTCGCCAGCAGACGCGCACCGGCTTCCAGATGCAGGGTGAAGTTTGACGGTAATACCAGCGTGCCCGTCAGGTAGGTACCCGGCGTGATCACCAGCGTACCGCCACCGGCCTGGGCGAGGGTCGCAATCAGCCCCTGGAGGAGATCGGTGACGGGAGTCAGACCGCTGCGGTCGAGAACGACATTTTCTAACGAGAGCTTCATGTTGATACCTGTCAGCTGTTAAGTGACAGGCATTTAACGCCGTTTTATCCCCCTGCTCGCGGGCCCTGTCTGGGGATTTTGAGCGAAGAGTGAAGATCGTCACGCCAGGATAAGGCGGTAGAAAGGGCTTTTGATGGGGTTCACGTTTTATCAGGGGCGGCAAAAATGAAGTGTGAAAATCATCACAAATCACCCGCCGGTGAGGAATAAAAAAGAGGGAATCAGGTCGGTTTCAGGCGGGACGGGAAAAAAATTGCGGGGCCGATCACGAATCAGGTGAGGCGGCCCCGTCTGGATATTGCCCGGCAGCGCCGGGCTATTTTTACAGCAGTTCGAACTCACCCTTGTTTACGCGGGCAGAATCCGTACCGATAAAGACGTTGAACTTGCCTGGCTCAGCGTCATATTTCATCTGCTGATTCCAGAACTTCAGCGCATCCACGTCGATCGGGAAGCTGATGGTCTTCGTTTCACCCGGTTTCAGGTTGACCTTCTCAAAGCCACGCAGCTGTTTCACCGGGCGGCTCATGGAGGCGGTAATATCCTGAACGTACATCTGAACCACCGTCTCCCCTTCACGTTTGCCGGTGTTGGTGACATCCACGCTGGCGGTCACCGTGCCGTCCGCCTTCATGGTCGGGGCCGACATTTTCACCTCAGAAACCTTAAAGGTGGTGTAGCTCAGGCCATAACCAAACGGATAGAGCGGGCCATTGGCTTCGTCAAAGTAGCGCGAGGTGTACTTGTTCGGCTTGTCGGCGTTGTAAGGACGGCCGGTATTCAGGTGGCTGTAATAGACCGGGATCTGCCCCACCGAGCGCGGGAAGGACATCGGCAGTTTACCCGACGGGTTGTAGTCACCAAACAGCACGTCGGCAATGGCGTTACCGCCCTCGGTACCGGCGAACCAGGTTTCCAGAATCGCGTCAGCCTGCTGATCTTCTTTCACCAGCGCCAGCGGACGGCCGTTCATCAGCACCAGCACCAGCGGCTTGCCGGTGGCTTTCAGCGCGGCAATCAGATCGCGCTGGCTTTGCGGCAAGGTGATATCGGTACGGCTCGAGGCTTCATGCGCCATCCCCTGAGCTTCACCCACCACGGCCACGACCACATCAGACTGCTTCGCAGCATTCACCGCTTCGTCAATCATCTCCTGGGCGGAGCGCGGATCGACCTTCACGGCCTCTTCATACTGGTTGAGGAAGGTGACGATGTCTTTATCGTTGGTGACATTGGCCCCTTTGGCGTAAATCACTTTGCCTTTGTCGCCCAGCGCATCTTTAATGCCCGTCAGCACCGTGACGGACTGATCCGCCACGCCTGCCGCAGACCAGCTGCCCATCACATCGCGTTTGCTGTCGGCCAGCGGGCCCACCACCGCCACGGTGCCAGATTTCGCCAGCGGCAGGGTCTCGAGACGGTTTTTCAGCAGCACCAGGCTCTCACGCGCCACTTCACGCGCCTCTTTGCGGTGCAGGCGGCTTTCAGCGTTGGTGTCTACCGGGTCAGACTCTTTTGGCCCCAGGTGGCTGTACGGATCGTTAAACAGCCCCATATCATATTTGACGTTCAGAACATGGCGCGTGGCGTCATCCAGCTCCGCCATGGTGACCTTACCGCTCTTCACCAGACCCGGCAGGTACTTGCTGTAGTACTCATCGCTCATGCTCATGTTGATGCCGGATTTCAGCGCTACCCGCACCGCATCTTCCGGATCCGCCGCCGTGCCGTGCTTGATCAGCTCCTTGATCGCCCCGTGATCGGAGACGGTGATGCCCTTAAAGCCCCACTTGTCGCGCAGAACCTCTTTCAGCAACCAGCTGTCGGAGGTGGCCGGCGTCCCGTTCAGGGAGTTCAGGGCCACCATTACCGCGCCGCTGCCGGCATCCAGACCCGCTTTGTACGGCGGCATATAGTCGTTAAACAGGCGCTGCGGGCTCATGTCGACGGTGTTGTACTCTTTACCGCCCTCCACGGCGCCATAGGCGGCGAAGTGTTTGACGCTGGTCATCACCGAGTAGCGATCTGCCGGGCTTTTGCCCTGCATCGCTTCTACCATGGTTTTACCCATCGTCGCGGTGAGATAAGTATCCTCTCCGAAGCCTTCTGAGGCGCGGCCCCAGCGTGGATCGCGGGAGACGTCCACCATCGGGGCCCAGGTCATGTTGAGGCCATCATCCGCCGCCTCGTATGCAGAGACGCGACCGACGGTTTTCACCGCCTCGAGGTTAAAGGAGGAGGCCAGGCCGAGGCTGATCGGGAAGACGGTACGCTGGCCGTGAACCACGTCATAGGCGAAGAATAACGGGATTTTCAGGTGGCTGAGTTCCATCACCTGATCCTGCATCTTGCGGATATCCTGGCGGGTGACGGTGTTGAAAATCGCCCCTACCTGCCCGTTTTTAATCATCTCGCGAATGGCTTCTTTCGGATTATCCGGCCCGACGCTGATGAGGCGCAGCTGGCCGATTTTCTCATCAACCGACATCTTAGTAAGCAGGTCGGTTACAAATGCGTCCCGGGCTTCCGGCGTGAGCGGATGATTGCCAAACAGGTCGTCAGCCAGCGCGGGTTGCAGCGCCAGACTTACAGCCACACCTACAGAACAGAGCCATTTCATTTCGTTTACTCTCTCATCAATAACCGCCGGATAGTCGCGGCCAGACCGTACGAAAAGCGCAGTGTGCCATAAACCCTCTGAACGTTGCAGGGTTTATTCTCTGATTTTTCTGGTGAATAGTCGTTCGCTTAAACATTAATCGCGCTATGATTTTCGACGACGCATTTGAATAACCACAAGGGGTGGATGATGTCTTCTGTACAACTGCACGATAACACCAGCTTCATTAACGAGTTGTCACGTCTGGTAGGCCAGGCGCACCTGCTTACCGACGCCGCAAAAACCGCCCGCTACCGCAAGGGCTTTCGCTCCGGCCAAGGGGACGCGCTGGCGGTGGTGTTCCCGGGCACGCTGCTGGAGCTGTGGCGGGTACTTAATGCCTGCGTCGCGGCAGACAAAATCATTCTGATGCAGGCGGCCAATACCGGCCTGACCGAAGGCTCCACGCCGAACGGCAATGATTACGATCGCGACATTGTCATCATCAGCACCCTGCGCCTCGATAAGCTGCATCTGTTGGATAAGGGCGAGCAGGTGCTGGCCTACCCGGGCACCACGCTCTACTCCCTGGAAAAGGCGCTCAAGCCGCTGGGCCGGGAGCCGCATTCGGTGATTGGCTCCTCCTGTATTGGCGCCTCGGTGATCGGCGGGATCTGCAATAACTCCGGCGGCTCGCTGGTGCAGCGCGGCCCGGCCTATACCGAAATGTCGCTGTTCGCCCGCATCGATGAGCAGGGCAAGCTGACGCTGGTGAACCATCTGGGTATCGATTTAGGGGTCACGCCGGAGCAGATCCTCAGCAAGCTGGATGATGACCGCGTTAAAGATAGCGATGTCCTGCATGACGGGCGCCACGCTCACGACCATGATTACATCAGCCGGGTACGTGAAATTGATGCCGACACCCCGGCGCGCTATAACGCCGACCCGGACCGTCTGTTTGAATCTTCCGGCTGTGCCGGCAAGCTGGCGGTCTTTGCCGTACGCCTTGACACCTTCCCGGCCGAGAAACGCCAGCAGGTGTTCTATATCGGCACCAACCAGCCGGAGGTGCTGACCACTATCCGTCGCCACATTCTCGGGGAGTTTACCCATCTGCCGGTCGCCGGCGAGTATATGCACCGGGATATTTACGACATCGCCGAACGCTATGGCAAAGACACCTTCCTGATGATCGACAAGCTCGGCACCGACAAGATGCCCTTCTTCTTCACCATGAAGGGGCGCACCGATGCGATGCTGGAGAAGGTGTCGCTGTTTAAGCCTAACTTTACCGACCGCTTCATGCAGAAGCTGGGCAGCGCATTCCCGGCACACCTGCCGCCGCGGATGAAAAGCTGGCGGGATAAGTATGAACATCACCTGCTGCTGAAAATGGCGGGCGACGGCATTGCCGAAGCGCAAAGCTGGTTGAGCGAATTCTTCAAAACCGCGGAGGGGGATTTCTTTGCCTGCACCCCGGAAGAGGGCAGCAAGGCCTTTTTACACCGCTTTGCCGCTGCTGGCGCCGCGATCCGCTATCAGGCGGTTCACGCCGACGAGGTAGAGGATATTCTGGCGCTGGATATCGCCCTGCGCCGCAACGATACCGAATGGTTCGAAAAACTGCCGCCGGAGATCGACAGCCAGCTGGTGCATAAGCTCTATTACGGCCACTTTATGTGTTACGTCTTCCACCAGGATTACATCGTTAAAAAAGGGGTCGATGCCCACGCCCTGAAGGCGCAAATGCTGGCCCTGTTGAAGGCGCGCGGCGCGCAATATCCGGCGGAACACAATGTCGGTCACATTTACGAAGCACCGGATTCATTAAAACAGTTTTATCGCGCTAATGACCCAACTAACAGTATGAACCCGGGGATTGGCAAAACAACCAAGCATAAAAACTGGAAAGAGGAGTCAGAAACAGTGCGTAATGGCTCGCAAGCTACTGATCACACCAGTTAGCCCGAACGGACCTACTATTAAGCCCCTATAAATCGTACTAGAGTAGCCACGGGTCGCCAGAGAAACGTTTCTCTGGCTTTTTTTGATGAGGAGCGGACATATTATGTCGGCTGTTGAAACTTTCTCCGAAACTGACGTTCAGGTTCGCGATGCCGAGCTTGAGGATGCGCATGCCATTGCCGCCATCTATGCCTGGCACGTGCTGAACGGACGCGCATCGTTTGAAGAAGTGCCTCCTACCGTTGACGAGATGCGCGAGCGCATACATGCGGTGACCAGTCAGGGGTTGCCGTGGCTGGTGGCGCTCTATCGGGGTATCGTGGTGGGTTACTGCTACGCCACCCACTATCGTGCACGCCCCGCCTACCGTTATACCCTTGAAGAGTCGATTTACGTCGAGGCCAGCACGCCCGGACGCGGCTTTGGCAGCGCGCTGCTGAGCGCCCTGATTACCCGCAGCGAAGAGGGGCCGTGGCGCCAGATGATCGCCGTGGTGGGCGACGGGCCAAACAACGCCGGGTCGTTACGCCTGCATAAAAAGCACGGTTTTGAAGTGGCGGGGCAGCTCAGAAGCGTGGGATATAAGAAAGGTGACTGGCGCGATACGCTAATTTTGCAGCGCCCCCTTAACGAGGGTGACTGGACGCTGCCGGAGTAATCTATTTCAACGCGGTATTGCCGGGTGGCGCTGCGCTTACCCGGCCTACACAACCCGTAGGCCCGTGCAAGCGAAGCGCCGCCGGGCATTAAACGCGATTCAATCGTTCTGCGCCGTCGCCATCTGGGCGGCTTTTTGCTTTTTGTAGCTCAGGGCCGCGGCGGGAACCGGGGTGACTTTTCCGGTTTCAATCCAGGTCCGCAGCCGGCTGGCATCGGCAAAGTGGGTATATTTGCCAAAGGCATCCATCACCACCAGCGCTACCGGCTTGCCATTAAAGACCGTGCGCATCACCAGACAGTGGCCCGCCGCGTTGGTAAAGCCGGTTTTAGTCAGCTGGATATTCCAGTTATCGCGGTAGACCAGATGGTTGGTGTTACGAAACGGCAGGGTATAGGCCGGATGCGAGAAAGTGGCCATCTCTTCGCGGGTGGTGCTGAGCTGGCCGAGCAGCGGATACTGCTTAGTGGCAATCAGCAGCTTCGTCAGATCCTGCGCCGTCGAGACGTTATGAATCGACAGACCGGTTGGCTCCACAAAACGCGTCTGGGTCATGCCCAGCGCCTTCGCTTTGGCGTTCATGGCGCGGATAAAAGCGTCATAGCCGCCCGGATAGTGGTGGGCCAGGCTTGCCGCGGCGCGGTTTTCCGAGGACATCAGCGCCAGCAGCAGCATATTTTTACGGCTGATTTCGCTGTTCAGACGCACGCGGGAATAAATCCCTTTCATCTCTGGCGTATGGCTGATGTCGACGCGCAGTTTTTCATCCAGCGGCAGCCGTGCATCCAGCACCACCATCGCGGTCATTAATTTGGTAATCGAAGCGATCGGGCGCACCAGATTCGGGTGGCTGGAATAGATCACTTTGTTGGTATTCAGATCGACGATCATAGCGCTGCCGGAAGCAATCTCCGGCTGTGTCGCCGTAGCCACAGCGGCAGTGTTGGCGATTGCGGGGGTCGCCACTGGCACAGCCAGCAACAGAGCAAGACTCAGTAAAGAAACGCGGAATTTCAGCATGGTGAGATTTCGGATAATTATTCACGCACGTAATAACGTACGCCGCCCGGGCCGAAGCGAGAACACGGGCTGGCTAAGGCATCATAGCCGTCCGGATGCCTTGCTACCAGTAGTTAATCGTGAACAGATGCTGCATTGCTGGCAATTCCGCCAGCAATGCAGTGACGTCAGAAGAGACGATATCCATAACCCCAAAGAATAACCGTCAGCGCCAGTAACACTTCCAGCAACAGCACGCCGATGGCGAGCGTAGAACCGGAAAAGCTGCGGCCCTCCTCTTTATTGATATTCAGGAAGGTAGGAATACCGATATAGAGCAGATAACCGGTATAAAACAGCGCCAGGGTGCCCACCAGCGCGCAGAGCCAGACAATAGGATAGAGCGCCACAATCCCGCTTAAAAATAGCGGCGTTGCCACGTAACCGGCAAACACCATGCAGTGCGCCAGGGAAGGACGCTGCGGATAGCGACGCGCCATCCAGTAAATCACCCGCCCCATTACCGCCACCCCTGCCAGCATCAGCGCGTAAAAGACCGCGGCCAGCGCCAGTCCGGTTGTCCACGAAAGTTTTACAATATTGCCGTCGTCAAAATCCCAGCCAATTTGCGTGGTACCAATGAACGCGCAAATTACCGGTACGGCGGCCATCAACAACACATGGTGGGTATAGTGATGGCTGACCGTTTCGTTTTCGCTTCTGATCACGTGCATTTCACGATCGGGATGGGAAAAGAGTCCCCAGACATGGTTCATAACGCCCCCTTGTTGTCGGCCCGCTAGCGATAACTCAAGTATAATGCAGCCTGAGATTATTTTTTGAGCAACACAAGGAAATGGTCATTGTCGGTTCATTGACAGAGGGAGTGTATGATTAGGCAGACTTTCTCAGGACAGCTACGCTTACCCCTATGGACATTAATACTCTCATTGCACAGTATGGCTATGCCGCGTTGGTTATTGGCAGCATAGCGGAAGGCGAGACTATCACCCTACTGGGTGGCGTGGCGGCGCATCAAGGGCTGCTGCGTTTTCCCCTGGTCGTGGCCGCAGTAGCGCTGGGGGGCATGATCGGCGATCAGCTACTCTATCTGCTTGGCGTCCGGTTTGGTCCGGCGATCCTGCGGCGCTTTTCCCGCCATCAGAAGAAAATCAACCGCGCCCAGCAGCTGATCCAGCGCCACCCTTACCTTTTCGTGATCGGCACCCGCTTTATGTACGGTTTCCGCATCATCGGCCCGCTGCTGATTGGGGCCAGTCACCTGCCGCCAAAAATTTTTCTGCCGCTGAACATTGTGGGCGCCATCATCTGGGCGCTGATCTTCACCACTTTAGGCTACGTGGGCGGTGAAGTGCTGGAGCCCTGGCTGCACGCGCTGGACCAGCACCTGCGCCACTGGATCTGGCTGATTGGGGTGCTGGTGCTGGTTTTCGCGGTGCGCTGGTGGCTTAAACGCCGGGATCGCAGCTAAGCATTACTGCTCCGGTTTAAACTGTGGATTGCCCAGCATAAAGCCGCCATCGACGATAAATGACTGTCCGGTGGCGTAGCTGGCGTCGGTGTCACATAGCCAGGCGACCAGGCTGGCAATCTCTTTGGTATGCCCCGGCCTTGCCAGTGGAATGTTGGGCATGGAGCCGGGCTTCACTTCGCTGTCGTCCATGTCATTCATCGGAGTGGCAATGGCGCCCGGCGCCACGGCGTTCACCAGAATGTTATGGTGAACCAGCTCCATCGCCATCGACTTGGTCAGGCCGCCGAGGGCGTGTTTGGCTGAGGTGTAAGCGCTGGCCTCCGGCAGCGGCGTGTGTTCATGCACCGAGGTGATATTGACGATACGTCCCCCCTCCCCCTGCTTCACCATCTGCCGGGCGGCGATCTGCGAACAGAGAAATGCCCCGTCCACATCGACGCTAAAAATGGATCGCCACTGGTCATATTCCATCTCAAGAAACGGCGCTTTGGTCATCGCTCCAGCGTTATTGACCAGCACGTCAAGACGGCCGAAACGTTCAATCAGCGTCTCGATGGCTTTCGCCCCGTCCGGCAGTTGGCTGAGATCCAGATGGATGGCCTCTGCCCGCTGCCCGCGCGCCTCGATCTCGCGACAGGTTTTCATCGCCCCTTCTTCATCCGAGTGCCAGGTCACGCCAATATCAAACCCACGCTCCGCCAGCATCAGCGCAGTGGTTTTGCCGATTCCCGAATCTGATGCCGTTACAATAGCCACACGATTGGTTGAACCCATACTCACCTCCAGAAAAGAAGACAAAGAGATAAGTATAGTTACTTCTCACTTTTCACCCGTGGTGATAGCCGCCGCCGAGCGCAGAGGTGAGTTGCAGGGTGGCATCCACGTATTGCCCCTGCAGCGCAATCCCGGCGAGTTGTTCCTGCAGGGCGGGGATTCTGGCCTCGCTGACGCGCGAGCCTGCGACAATCCCGGCGTTGAAACGCGCCTGCGCCAGGGCCACGACCCGGGCGGCATCGGCTTCCACGCGCTGCTGATGTTTATTTTTTGCCATCAGCGTTTCAACGTCGCTGGCGCAGCGGGTCACCTGATTGACCGCCTCCACCACCGCTTTGTTGTAGTGGGCAATCGACAGATTGCTTTGCGCCTGGGCAATATCAAGATTCGCATTCAGGCGTCCGCTGTCAAAAATTGGCAAGGTCAGACCGGCGGTGACGCCCATCTGCTGCGCCGAGGAGCGGAACAGATCGCTTAGGTGCAGCGCATCCTGTTGCAAGAAGGCCATCAGGTTTACATCGGGATAGAAGGCCGCTTTCGCCGCATCCACCTCATGCAGGGAGGCTTCGATATACCAGTGCGCCTCCTGTAAATCAGGGCGGCGAGCCAGTAATTCATAGCCGAGGGTCGACGGCAGATTGCTCTCCACAGTGGGCAAGGCATGCGGGGTGAGCTTCACCGTCGGGGAGTTGGTGAGCGCCGCCAGACGCGCCTCGATGGCTTTCATTTTCCCCTTCACCTCCGCCAGTCGCTCATCGGTTTTACTGGCGCTAATGTCGGTTTCCACCCCTTCCACGGAAGAGGTAATGCCATGCTGGTATAGCTCCCGGTCGGTACCGATAATCTTGAGCTGCTCCTGTTTGATGGCGGTTAAGAGATGCCCGATGGCCGCCTGGGTCTGCCAGTCCCAGTAAAGACGCGCCACGCTGCTGGCAAGCAGTTGACGGGTCTGCTGCAGCTCCGCCTGTTGTGCATTGACCTTCCCGATGCGGGCTTCCACCTGGGCGAGGTTTTTACCCCACAGATCCAGATCCCAGCCAGCGGTCAGGCCGAAGGTGCCGTTGGTGTACCAGGGGCCGGTGGTTCCGGCCGCCGGATCGGTTATCGCGAAGGGCCCCATCAACCCTTCGGCTGACATCTTCTGGCGCTCTGCATCGGCAGAGAAATTAACCTCCGGGCCATCGGCAGCCATGGCCATTTTGGCCTGCGCTTCGGCAAGGGCGATGCGCTGACGGGCAATGGTCATATCCGGCGCATCGGCCAGGGCTTTGGTAATCAGCTTATTTAATTCTGGATCGTGAAAATCTTCCCACCAGCTATCTTTAGGCCACTGGCCGGCAGCCAGGCCGGTATCGATTTTCGCAGCGGGGATCTGTTGATTAAGCGAGGCTGCGGTATCGTGGCCCGGGGCGCAGGCAACAAGAAGCAGGGAGAGAGGCAGGCAGCAAAAATAAAAAGTCGAACGATTCATGACGTTATTCACCGAAAAAAGAAGGGTGCAAAATACGCCCGCCTCGCCTCCTTTGTTTAGGAATCGGTGGCAATCCACAATTTGTCATACCTTTACATATCCAGCAAAGGCCCGGACTGGCATCCCGTTTGCGCAATTTCACTGTGTCGTTCGGTGCCACAATGCGCGCCGCAAAAAAGGTGATGCTGACCGTACTGCTATTTCCCCTGAATCACCCGGGCGATATCGGCCGAGGTTTGCAGGGTACGGATCTCCTGAAACAGCGCCAGGGCTTCGTCATACTCTTTGCGCAGATAGCTTAGCCACTGCTTGATACGCGCCACGTGATACAGGCCGGTGTCGCCCTGCTTTTCGAGGCGGGAGTACTTCTTCAGCAGCGTGACGACATCCGCCCACGGCATGCGCGGCTCATCGTATTTAATCACCCGGCTGAGGTTAGGGACGTTGAGCGCCCCGCGCCCAATCATGATGGCATCGCAGCCGGTGGCGGCCATGCAGGCCAGCGCGCTCTCGCGATCCCAGATTTCACCGTTAGCGACCACCGGGATGGTCAGCCGCTTACGGATCTCGCCGATAGCCTGCCAGTTAATGCGTTCGGCTTTGTAACCATCTTCTTTGGTGCGCCCGTGAACCACCAGCTCAGTCGCCCCCGCCTGCTGCACGGCGTCGGCAATTTCAAACTGCCTGTCGCCGCTGTCCCAGCCGAGGCGTACCTTCACGGTCACCGGCAGATGCGAGGGCACCGCCTCGCGCATCGCTTTTGCGCCACGGTAGATAAGCTCGGGATCTTTCAGAAGCGTGGCGCCGCCGCCGCTGCCGTTGACCATTTTCGACGGACAGCCGCAGTTAAGATCCACGCCCCAGGAGCCCAGCTCGACGGCACGCGCGGCGTTTTCTGCCAGCCATTCGGGGTATTGTCCCAGAAGCTGGACGCGCACCAGCGTACCGGAGGCGGTGCGGCTCTGGCGATGCAGCTCCGGACAGAGTCTGTAAAACGATTTTACCGGCAACAACATATCCACCACCCGCAGGAACTCGGTGATGCAGAGATCATAATCGTTAACGTCAGTCAGCAGCTCGCGCACCAGCGAATCGAGCACGCCTTCCATCGGTGCCAGTAATACACGCATATCAATATCCGTAAAAAAAGAGGCGCTATGGTATCTGCTCTGTGTAACGGTGGAAAGCCCTGTTTCAGGGCTCGTGGAACCGGGCTGATTTATAATGTTTTTACCCTTCTGGCTGGGGGAATGCCCGAGGTTCCAAATGGGAATGTCTGGTATGTTCAAAAGTCATGATGTGATCCGTAGCACGTTTCCGGTTTTAATTGTATGATGAATGCGTTCCATTAAGGGCTTCCACCATGAATAAATCACTGATCGTTGTCTGGCAATACCTGCGCGCCTTCATCCTTATTTATGCCTGCCTCTATGCAGGTATTTTTCTCGCCTCCCTGCTGCCGATCGCCATTCCCGGCAGTATTATCGGCATGCTGATCCTGTTTGTGCTGCTTGCCTTACAGATCCTTCCGGCAAACTGGGTCAAGCCAGGCTGCTCGGTCCTGATCCGCTATATGGCCCTTCTGTTCGTCCCCATCGGTGTGGGCGTGATGCAGTATTACGATCTGCTGAGCGCGCAGTTTGGCCCGATCTTCGTCTCCTGCACGATCAGTACGCTGGTGGTGTTTTTAGTGGTGAGCTGGAGCACCCACCTGGCGCACGGGGAGCGCAAAGTGATTGGACAGAAAGGAGAGAAAAAATGATGGCGAATATCTGGTGGTCGTTGCCGCTCACCGTGGCGGTCTTCTTCGCCGCCCGCAAGCTGGCGGTGCGCCTGAAGTTTCCTCTTCTTAATCCCCTGCTGGTAGCGATGGTGGTGATCATCCCTTTCCTGCTGTTAACCGGCATCCCTTACGCTCACTATTTCCAGGGCAGCAAAGTTCTCAACGATCTGCTCCAGCCTGCGGTGGTCGCGCTGGCGTTTCCGCTTTATGAGCAACTGCACCAGATCCGCGCCCGCTGGAAATCGATTATTACCATCTGTCTCGCCGGGAGCGTGGTGGCGATGATCACCGGCACCTCGGTGGCGCTGCTGATGGGGGCGACACCCGAAATTGCCGCCTCCATTCTGCCCAAATCGGTGACCACGCCGATTGCAATGGCGGTGGGCGGCAGCCTCGGCGGCATTCCGGCGATCAGCGCCGTGTGCGTCATTTATGTCGGTATTCTGGGTGCGGTGTTAGGCCATACGCTGCTGAATGCCATGCGCATTCGCACCAAATCTGCCCGTGGGCTGGCGATGGGCACCGCCTCACACGCCCTCGGCACCGCCCGCTGTGCGGAGCTGGATTATCAGGAAGGTGCCTTCAGTTCGCTGGCGCTGGTGATCTGCGGGATTTTGACCTCGCTAATCGCCCCTTTCCTGTTCCCGATAATTCTGGCTGTGGTGGGCTAAAATTTGCGACGCGTCGCGCATTTTTAATCTGAGTTTCATAAGTTGCACACATAATGAGATCTAAGTCACATATAAAGCCCCAGCGGCTCCGTAAACTACCGATCCATTAACCTTTATGAGGCAACGCCATGCATCCACGTTTTCAATCAGCTTTTGCCGAGCTAGCAGAGAATTTGCAGTCAGCCCTGGCCCCGGTTCTGGCGGATGCACACTTCCCCGCCCTGCTGACGGCTGAACAGGTCGCCGCACTGAAACGTGCCACGGATCTGGATGATGACGCGCTGGCTTTTGCGCTTCTGCCGCTGGCGGCGGCCTGCGCCCGCGCCGATCTTTCCCATTTCAACGTCGGCGCCATTGCCCGGGGCGTGAGTGGCACCTGGTACTTCGGCGGCAATATGGAGTTTCTCGGCGCTACCATGCAGCAGACCGTTCATGCGGAACAGAGCGCCATCAGTCACGCCTGGCTGCGCGGCGAACAAGCCCTGGAGGCGATCACCGTCAACTACACCCCATGCGGCCACTGCCGTCAGTTTATGAACGAACTCAACAGCGGATTAGCGCTGCGCATCAACCTGCCGGGCCGCGCCCAGCATACGCTGGCGGATTATCTGCCCGATGCCTTCGGACCGAAAGATCTAGAGATCAAATCGCTGCTGATGGACGAGCAGGACCACGGTTATGCCGTGAGCGGAGATGAACTGAGCCAGGCTGCTATTCTTGCCGCCAATAAAGCACACGCGCCATACAGCAACGCGCCGAGCGGCGTGGCGCTGGAGTGTCGTGACGGGCGAATCTTTACCGGCAGCTATGCCGAAAACGCCGCCTTTAACCCGACGCTGCCGCCGTTACAGGGTGCGCTGAACCTGCTCAGCCTAAACGGTTATGACTACCCGGATATCCAGCGCGCCATTCTGGCGGAGAAAGCCGATGCACCGCTGATCCAGTGGGATGCCACTGCGGCCACGCTGCGGGCGCTGGGTTGTAGCAACATTGATCGTGTCCTGCTGGGCTAAGCGTATGATGCGGGCAGCCATGCCCGCACAACTGATGAAAATCCCCCCAATTAAATCGCCCTTTCTTGCGCTTACCAGACGGGTAAAGTAGCCTGAGTGAAATTTCACCTTTGGTAAGAGTCATCTGTATGTTAAAGCGCGTGTTTTACAGCCTGGTTGTCCTGATCGGCATCGTGCTGTTGACTGCGCTGGGCCTCGACCGCTGGATGAGCTGGAAAACGGCTCCTTATATCTTTGATGACCTTCAGGATCTGCCCTACCGGCAGGTCGGCGTGGTGCTGGGCACCGCCAAGTATTACCGCACCGGGGTGATCAACCAGTATTACCGTTACCGCATTCAGGGGGCGCTCAACGCCTATAACAGCGGCAAAGTGAATTATCTGCTGCTGAGCGGTGACAACGCGCTCCAGAGCTATAACGAGCCGGTCACCATGCGTAAGGATTTGATTGCCGCAGGGGTTGATCCGGCCGATATCGTGCTCGACTACGCCGGTTTCAGAACCCTCGATTCGATAGTTCGCACCCGTAAGGTATTTGATACCAACGATTTCATCATCATTACCCAGCGCTTCCACTGCGAACGCGCGCTGTTTATCGCCCTGCATATGGGCATTCAGGCCCAGTGTTATGCCGTTCCATCGCCAAAAGATATGCTCACCGTGCGGGTACGCGAGTTTGGCGCACGCCTGGGGGCGCTGGCGGATCTCTACATCTTTAAACGCGAACCGCGCTTCTTAGGCCCGCTGGTGCCGATCCCGACGATGACGGAAGTCCCGGCCGATGCCCAGGGTTATCCGGCGGTCACGCCAGAACAGCTGCTTGAGATGCAGAAGAAGAAGTAACCCCCGCCGGGTGGCGGCTTCGCCTTACCCGGCCTACATTACCCCGTAGGCCCGCGCAAGCGCAGCGCCGCCGGGCATAAAAAAACCCGCACAAGGCGGGTTTTTTGCTAACCGAAATCTTACTTCTTACGCGCGTACTTCAGGGAGTCCAGCGCTACCGCAAAGATAATGATGGCGCCCTTGATAATGTACTGCCAGTACGGGTTGACGCCGATATAGGTCAGGCCGTAGTTGATAACGGTGAAGATGATCACACCGGTTACCACACCCAGCACAGTACCCACACCACCACTGAACGACACGCCACCCACGACGCACGCGGCGATGGCATCCAGCTCATACATAAAGCCGAGGTTGTTGGTGGCAGAGCCGATACGGCCCGCTTCCAGCAGACCACCGAAGGCGTAGAACACGCCCGACAGGGCATAGATAACCAGCAGGTTCAGCGCCACGTTAACACCAGAGACTTTTGCCGCTTCCGGGTTACCCCCGATAGCAAAGATGTTCTTACCGAAGCGGGTTTTGTTCCACAGCACCCAGACGAACGCCACGGCAATCAGCGCGTAGAAGGTGATGTAGGAGAGGCGGAAACTGCCCATCGCGATAAAGCCCTGCGTAAAGGTCGAGAATCCACTGTCGAAACCGGAAATCGGTGATGCGCCCACGAAGTCGTAGTACAGGGAGTTAATACCGTAAACGATGATCATGGTACCCAGGGTGGTGATAAACGGCGTTACGTTCAGGTACGCAATGATGATGCCGTTAATCAGACCGATGACCGCGCCAATGGCACAGACAATCAGGATCACCAGGAAAATGGGCATGGTTGCCATTTCCGGGAAGACCTTGTTGGCGTTTTCCATCGACTGCAGAAGCGTTGCCGCAACAACCGCCGCCAGACCAACCTGACGGCCGGCTGACAGGTCAGTACCCTGGGTGACAATAAGACCTGCCACGCCGAGGGCGATAATAATACGCACCGAAGACTGGGTCAGAATGTTACTTAAGTTCAGCAGACTTAAGAAAGTCGGATCCTGGAAAATAATAATGGCCAGTAAGACTAAAAGAACAACGTAAATACCGCCTTCTTTCAGATAAGTAAGAAAACTTTTCTTATTTAACGCACTCATGAGGAGCCCCTGATCTTAAAGGTGCAAAGACGCAAGACGCAAAATTTCGTTTTGCGTTGTCGTTTTGGTGTCAACAATTCCGGCAACGAGACCATTGCTCATAACCAGAATACGATCTGTGATCCCTAACAATTCCGGCATTTCGGAAGAAATAATAATAATCCCTTTATCTTTCTTAGCTAATTCAGCAATCAGCTGATAAATTTCAAATTTTGCACCAACGTCGATACCGCGGGTTGGTTCATCCAGCATCAGAATTTCTGGCTGGGTTAACAACCAGCGTCCAATAATAACCTTTTGCTGGTTACCACCGGAAAGCGAGCCAATTTGCGTGCGGTGTCCAGGGGTTTTTACGCGCATGGAGTCAATCACCCACTGGGTATCGCTCTTCATGCGGGAATTATCCAACAAACCGATTTTATTTTTATAATTATGAATATTAGAAATTAAGGAGTTAAAGTTAATATCCAGATAGGCATAAATACCGGTCGAGCGACGCTCTTCGGTCACCAGCGCAAAGCCGTGGTTAATAGCTTCGTTGGCGTTATGGTTATTAATCTTTTTACCGTGCAGGGTAATGGTCCCGGCGGATTTCTCGCGGATGCCAAACAGCGTTTCGACGATATCGGTACGCTTGGCCCCCACCAGACCGGCAATACCGAGGATCTCCCCTTTATGCAGATCGAAGGAAACATCGCGAATGGAAGGCTGACGCAGTGAAGTCAGGTTGCGCACTTCCAGAATCACTTCGCCCGGCTTGTTCTCTTTGTTCGGGAAGCGCTGGTTCAGGGAGCGGCCAACCATCATGGCGATGATCTTGTCCATGTCCAGCCCTTCCAGTGACTGGGTGGCGATCCACTGCCCGTCGCGAAGCACGGTGATTTCATCACAAAGCTGGAAGATCTCTTCCATTTTGTGAGAGATATAAACGATGCCGCAACCGCGATCTTTCAGTTTACGGATAATGGTGAACAGGTGGTTCACCTCTTTCTCCGTTAATGAAGAGGTAGGCTCGTCCATAATCACGATTTTGGCGTTATAGGAGAAGGCCTTGGCAATTTCGATCATCTGCATTTGTGAAACAGACAATGTACCGACGCGCGCGCGCGGATCGATATCAATATCCAGTTCATCAAAAATAGCTTTGGTGTCGCGATACATTTTGTCCTGATCAACAAATACGCCTTTGGTCGGATAACGACCCAGCCACATATTGTCCATAACAGAACGCTGAAGTACCAGGTTAAGCTCCTGGTGAACCATCGAAATACCGTTTTCCAGCGCCTCTTTGGCGGAATGGAAATCGATCTCTTTCCCCTGAAAAAGAATGCTGCCAGAATCTTTTTGATAGATCCCAAATAAGCATTTCAATAATGTTGATTTACCCGCACCGTTTTCACCCATTAAGGCGTGAATGGAGTGAGGCCGTACTTTTAAATTAACATTATCCAGTGCTTTAACACCGGGAAAAGACTTGTTGATACCGCTCATTTCCAACAAGTATTCACCGGACGACTGAGTCGTTGTGCTGACCATAATTATACCTTCTCGGCCTCGCGTCGCGTGATAAAAGGGCGCAGAAACTGCGCCCAGTGGAATGCTATAACTTATTTACCGGTGAACTGCGCCAGGTTTTCCTGATCTACGCCAACGTACGGTACACGAACAACTTTGTTGTCAATTTTCCAGTTAGTACCGTCAGCCGCGCCTTTGCCTTCTGCCAGGTTTTTCGCCAGATCGAAGGTGGCTTTCGCCTGGTTGTTTGCATCGTTCAGTACGGTACCCGCCATTGCGCCAGATTTAACCAGTGCCAGCGCTTCAGGCAGGGCATCCACACCAAATACCGGGATAGAGGATTTGTTGTGTGCTTTCAGAGCTTCTACCGCACCCATTGCCATCGCGTCGTTGTTGGCGATAACCACTTCAATTTTGTTCGCGTTCGGGCCGGACAGCCATGCGTCCATCTTGTCTTTCGCCTGAGCGGTATCCCACATTGCGGTATCTAAAGCCAGCTGCTGGGTTTTCAGACCCTTGTCGTTCAGCTCTTTGATAACGTAGGTGGTACGTGCTTCAGCGTCCGGGTGGCCTGGCTCGCCTTTCAGCAGTACGAACTGTACCTGACCGTCTTTGTTCAGATCCCAGTTCGGGTTAGCGGCCCAGTGTTTGGCAATCAGGTCGCCCTGAATAATGCCGGATTCTTTGGAGTCGGTACCGACGTAGAAGGCTTTGTCATAGCTATCCAGCGCTTTGCGGGAAGGTTCTTTGTTGAAGAACACAACCGGCACGTTCTGGCCGCGTGCTTTTTCAATAACAGTGCCTGCTGCTGCCGGGTCAACCAGGTTGATTGCCAGAGCTTTTACGCCTTTCGCCAGCAGAACGTCGATCTGGTCGTTCTGTTTGGACTGGTCATTCTGGGAGTCATTCATCAACAGCTGTACGTCTGGTGCGCCTGTACCCTCTTTCTCGATTGCCTTACGCACAACGGACATGAAGTTGTCGTCATACTTATAGATAGTCACACCAATACGGCTATCTGCAGCGTGCGCGGCGGCACCGAAAAGCATGCTTGCCATAACAGCAGACAGAGTCAACACCTTCTTATTCATGATATCTCCGATTTTTATGCAGGGTAGTTCGTGTGAATAACGCTCGGCGGGCACATGTTAAAGAAACGTTACTGCCGGCCGAAGTCCACTTATAAAATTTCTATCTTCCTTGGTCGGTAACGCTCCAGAATGCGTTTTTTTGGATGTTTAACGGACCTCAGCTATGGTCAAAGTGATTAATCACCGTTACATAGCGTTTCAGTTGCTAAAACGCTGACATCATAGACAGCGCATTGTTAAGTTACTGTGAATTTACTCACAAATTGAAAACGGTTACATCACGGCGAATTATTAGTTAGTGATCGGCACCACAGTTTGCCGAATGGCAACGGAGTGGCGACGCACTAAAGTTGGCATGAAACAGTGTGTTGCATTGATATCCAGCTTCCCGGCGGCCCCCTGTAACGCCAGCTCTGTGGCCAGCCGGGCCATGGAGGCGATGGGGTAGCGAACCGTCGTCAGCTGAGGGTCCGTGTAACGGGCAATCGGAATATCATCAAAACCAATCAATGACAGATGCTGCGGCACCGCAATGCCGTTGTCTTTCAGCGCCGTGAGCGCGCCCGCCGCCATGCTGTCGTTGTAGGCAAAGACCGCGGTCAGCTGCAGGTTGCGCCCGAGCAGCTCCACCATCGCTGCCTCTCCGCCCTGCATGTCCGGAGCGCCGGTGCCGATCCAGCTTTCCGACCCCGTAATGCCCTGTTCCAGCAGCGCTTTCTGCCAGCCTTCCCGGCGCATATCGTCGTCCTCGATGCGATGGCTGGAGGCCAGATAGCCGATACGCTGATGCCCGTTGTTCATTAGCATCCGCGTGGCCATCATCGCTCCGCTGACGTTATCGAGGCAGACGCAGCGGTGGGCATAGCCGGGAACGATGCGGTTAATGAGCACCATGCCGGGGATCTGCTCCATCAGCGCGGAAAGTTCCTCATCGCTTAACGCTTTTGAATGCACGATCAATGCGTTACAGCGTTGACGAATCAGCACCTCAATGGCGTTGCGCTCTTTTTCCGCCTCGTGATAGCTGTTGCCGATCAGCACGTTTTTCTGGTGCTCCTGCGCCACCATATCGACGGCTTTCACCAGCGCGCCAAAGAACGCATCTGACACGTCCATCACCACCACACCGATGGTGTCGCTGACCTGGGTCGCCAGCGCCTGGGCGTTCGCATTAGGCCGGTAGCCCAGCGCCGTGACGGCTTTCATCACGCATTCACGCGTCTCCGGGCTGACCAGTGCGCTATTGTTAAGAACCCGGGAAACGGTGGCGACAGAAACGCCCGCCTGACGCGCGACGTCACGAATGGTGATCATATTCACCACCCTTATTTAGATTGCAGCGACTCACAGACACCCCCTGTGTTTAGCAAGGTGCCTATTCTGGCAGCGACAAGGCGAGGACTACGTGAAGAAGGTCACAAGGATGAAAACGGTTACATCGGTTTTGTTAATGATTGTGATCCAGATCGTTATCCGGATGTATGGCTTGATGAAACGCCTGACGCACGTATGGTCAATTGTCGCCATACCCATTCCAGCGGCCCCTGACGGAAATGGCGCAGCCAGAGGACGGAGAATAGAATATTAACCAGCCACACCGGCAGGACAATCCCCAGCAGCTGTAGCCGGTCGAACTTCATAAATAAGCCAAGCTGATAGAACAGGGTGGTACAGATCAGCGTCTGTAAAATATAGTTGCTGAGCGCCATGCGCCCCACGCAGGCCACCGCCGTCACCAGCCTGAAACGGCAGAGCTGCGGCCAGTAACCGTAGATGAGCGCGGCATAACCAATCGTCTGAAACGGCGCGCTCAGCTCACGCGGCGCCTGCAACAGGAATGCGCACCAGCGATAATCCCAGTGCAGATACCACTGGGCGATCACCGCCGGAAGGTTGATCGCCAGCCCCACCAGCACCAGCCACATCCCGGTACGGCGATAGTGGCGCGGGCTGAACTCGCCCTTCAGCCAGCCGGTACGCATCAGCGCGGCGCCGATCAGCATCATCCCCGCCAGCTGCCAGCCATACTGTGCGCCGAGCGCCAGTAAACTGTTGCCGATCATATCCGCCCGGTTGCTGATGGCTTCCAGTCCACCGCCCAGCTTCCAGTACTGCTCATATTGCAGGTTCGCCGCATCCGGCACCCAGGAGCGGTTGGTCGAGCCGCCGGAGATAACCCCCAGCAGTAGCAATATAGCCACGCCGATAAGAAACAGCACCACGCCGGTATTGAAGAGATTTTTGACGTCGTGTGCGTCGCGGATGATGCGCCAGCAGATCAGCCCTACCAGCCCATAGGCCAGCAGAATGTCGCCATCCCAGAACAGCAGCCCATGAATAAACCCGAACAGCACCAGCAGAGAGAGCCGGGCCTGGATCCAGCGTTTACCACGTTTCAGTAACAGCTGAAGACCTGCCCCGAACAGCAGCGCAAACAGGGTGAGGAATTTGACCTGAGCAAAGAGATCCAGTATCGCCCATGTCCAGGCGTCGCGGAGAGTGATATCGCCATACCAGGCGGGATTGAGGTAAGCGGCCTTCGGCAAACCGAAGGCGCTTATATTCAGAAGCAGAATACCCAGAATCGCGACGCCACGAACGAAATCCAGCGTGACATTTCTTTCCATGTACCCTGCCCTGACGATTAGCTAACGTGACGGACGGCGCGCAGGAACTCCTGGCGGGTATTCTGGCTCGATTTGAACAGGCCGCCCAGCGAGGTGGTAGTGGTGGCGCTGGTCGCATCACGAATGCCACGCGCTTTCACGCAGTAGTGTACCGCATCAATCGATACCGCCACGTTGTTGGTGCCCAGCAGCGTTTGCAGCGCGATGAGGATCTGCTGGGTTAAACGCTCCTGCACCTGCGGACGCTGGGCAAAGAACTGTACGATACGGTTGATTTTGGACAGGCCAATCACCGCGTCTTTCGGGATATAGGCCACGGTCGCTTTACCGTCGATGGTCACAAAGTGATGCTCGCAGGTGCTGGTCAGGGTGATATCGCGCACCGTCACCATCTCATCGACCTTCATTTTGTTTTCAATGACGGTAATTTTCGGGAAATTGGCGTAATCAAGCCCGGAGAAAATCTCATCGACATACATTTTGGCGATGCGACGCGGCGTCTCCATCAGACTGTCATCACTCAGATCGAGATTGAGCAGCTGCATGATTTCGGTCATGTGCCCGGAAATAAGACTTTTACGTGTTTCGTTGTCCATCTCCTGAACCGGTGGGCGCAGCGGCGTTTCAAGGCCGTGTGCTACCAGCGCTTCATGGACGAGGGCAGCTTCTTTACTCATTGATGACATTCTTTTCTCCTGCAGGTGTGGCGCTCTTCTGCCCTCCGTGGGGCAAAATGTGCACTCATTGTGCGCGAGGCGGCGAGCATAATCCAGTATTCACCGCGATAATTATTCCAATTGTCGTTACCTTTCAACCTGACGCTGCCAGACCAGTCCACCCGCAACAAACAATGCGATACCCGCAAGGCCCAGCGCAGGCTCAAGCTGATGGGTAAGCCAGCTCGACAGTGCCGATGTCATCGGGCCAATTAGCTGCCCGATGGCATAGCCGGTCGTCAGTAATCCGGCCATGTAACGCGTATGATTCGGTGCCAGTTCACGCCCATAGAGCAACGAGAGCTGCACCGCACATAAAAATCCGCCGCCGACCAGCAGCGCACCGGTCACAAGCCCAGCCATCCCCGGCATCAGCCAGGCGGCAATCACCCCTACCGCCTGCAACCAGAGCACGATCGCCAGCCGACGATGGGTCGACGCGACGTGGCGCAGGGCGATGCTGAGGGCAATCCCCACCATCGAAGCGACACCAAAAACCGGCCAGACAAACTGGGCAAAGGCGCTACCGGGAAAGCGCAGCGCCGCCATCTGCGACAGAAAGGTCGCCGGGAGGATGTAGCCAAACCCGGCGAGACTGTAGCTCCAGACCAGACGACGCAGATCGCGGGTTAGCGTCAGCGGCTCCGGCGTGGTGCCCGGACGATGCAGCTGTCCGGCTCGCGGCAGGTAGCGGCCCACCAGCGCGACGAGCACCAGCGCCAGCAGGCCGTAGATTTGCCAGGCGGCGCTGGCGGAGAGCGCCTGCGCCTGGATCCAGACCGCCAGCAGACCGCTTAAGGCGATCCCCGCCCCCGGCCCGGCAAACACCGCGGCACTCAGGCCCGGCTTGCCATAATGGGCCAGCCGCTCGTTGGTCCAGGCGGCGACCAGCACCATCGACCAGCCGCTCATGCAGCCAATCACAAAGCGCAGCAGCCCGTGGACCACCGCATTATCCGCCACGGCGGAGAGCAGCGTCAGCGCCACTGCGCCCCCGATCCCCAGCCATAAACGTCCTTCAACGAAGCGGTGCGCGCGCATGGCATCCCATGCACCCGCCAGATAGCCGAGGTAGTTCATCGCCGCCACCAGCCCGGCGCTGGTCAGGGTGAGCTCCCCTGCCGTAATCATCAGCGGCACCTGGGGCGTAAAGGCAAAGCGCCCTATTCCCATCGCCACCACCAGAACCACAAATCCGCTGAGCGCGATACGCAGCGCCATGACCACCCCGATTGTTAAAGTTTCGTAAATTCATGATGCAGGATATGAGGCGAATGCGGAAGTGAAAGTTGCTCACACGTTACTGAATAATCTGTATTATGGCTTTCAATCCCGATCTCACCTTCCTGAAGGAGCCCTGCATGGAACTGCTCGAAGAGCACCACTGTTTTGAAGGTCGACAGCAGCGCTGGCGTCACGACTCCACGGTGCTGAACTGCGCGATGACGTTCAGCATTTTTCTTCCTCCGGCGACCGACGGGGCGAAACCGCCGGTGCTTTACTGGCTCTCCGGCCTGACCTGCAATGATGAGAACTTCACCACCAAAGCGGGCGCCCAGCGCGTGGCGGCCGAACTGGGGATCGCCCTGGTGATGCCGGATACCAGCCCGCGCGGTGACGACGTGGCGGACGATGCCGGGTATGACCTGGGCAAAGGCGCCGGGTTCTACCTGAACGCCACCCAGCAGCCGTGGGCGCGTCATTACCGGATGTATGATTATCTGCGCGACGAGCTGCCGGCGCTGATCCAGGCGGAGTTTGCGGTAGCCGATCGCTGTGCCATCAGCGGCCATTCGATGGGCGGTCACGGTGCGTTGGTGATGGCGCTGAAAAACCCGGGTAAATATGTCAGCGTCTCGGCGTTTGCGCCAATCGTCAACCCGACGCAAGTGCCGTGGGGGCAGAAAGCCTTTAGCCACTATCTGGGTGAGGATGCTGCAAACTGGCAGGCGTGGGACAGCTGCGCTCTGATGCTGAACAGCCAGCCGGAACAGGCGATTCCGACGCTTATCGATCAGGGCGATGCCGATCAGTTCCTGGCGACCCAGCTCCAGCCAGCCGTACTGGCGGAAGCGGCACGGCAAAAAGCCTGGCCGCTGACGTTACGTATCCAGCCGGGGTACGATCACAGCTATTATTTCATTGCGTCGTTTATTGAAGATCATCTGCGCTTCCATGCGCAGCAGCTGTTGAAGTAAGTGCCAGCCTCATGCCCGGTGGCGCTTCGCTTACCGGGCCTACAAAACCCACACCAGCCCTTAGGCCGGGCAAGCGCAGCGCCGCCCGGCGTTTCAACCATCAGAACTGGTAATCCACCGCCATAAAGTAACGGCGTCCCTCTTCGGTATAGGTGTAGTCGTCGCGGCTGAGATCTTTATCCAGCAGGTTCATGACGCCCGCACGCAGCTTAACGTTTTTGGTTGCCTGCCATGCACCACCCGTGTTCCACACCACATAGCCACCCGGCGTTGCCGCGCCCTCGGTAATCGCGCGTTTCTCACCCGTGTAATTCCCCTGCACGTAGAAGGACCACGCCTGGGTCGCCTGCCAGTCCAGCGTGCCATTTGCGGTATGGAACGGCAGCTCGGAGAGCGGCTTGTTGCCGCCGTTGCTGATATCACGCCCGTCGTTATAGGTGTAATTCAGCGTCATTCGCCAGTCTTCGGCAATGGGGAATTTCAGCTCCGTCTCCAGGCCGCGGATACGCGCCTTATTGACGTTGTAATAGCGGAATACCGGCTCACCGTCACCGTTCAGCCCGACATAGTTAGGGTAGCTCTGCGCCTGGCTAACGCTGGCGGTACGGCTGATGCTGATCCGGTCATCAACGTCGTTCTGGAAAGCGGTGATGCTCCCCTGAACGCCCTCTAACCAACCCTCTTCCCCGCTGTAGTACAGCCCCAGCTCGAAACTTTCGCTGGTCTCTGGTTTCAGATCCGGGCTACCGACAATTTCACAGGCACCGCGGCAGGAGCCGGTGGTCCAGTCCGGACTCAGCTGCAACAGCGACGGCGCTTTGAATGCCGTTGCCCAGCCGCCTTTTACCGTTACGGTATCGGTGGCGTTATAAACCAGGTAAGCACGCGGGCTCCAGTGATCGCCGTAGGTTTCATGGTCATCCATGCGCACGCCGGTGGTCAGGGCCAGCGGCTCGAAGATCCGCCATTCATCTTCCAGGAACAGCGCATACTGGCTGGCCGAGGTATTGCTGCTGCTGCCGCCGGTAAGGTTGACCGGATCTTTCAGCTTGTCGTGACGCCACTCTCCGCCAAAGGTCAGCAGCTGGTTAATCTCCCCCAGCGGCAGAACATATTTGCCGTCAATGGAGTTGCTTTCGGACGTAATCGGGTTGGCATTGCCCGGGTTTTTGTTATCCACCTTCTCGCCGTAGAATTTTAGCTCGCTGTTGCCCAGCCCCCAGCGGCCATTGTGGCTCAGGGAGTAGTTCTGGCGCTCCAGGCGGTTTTTATCCAGCGAGTCGGAATCCCGATCCTGACGGTCGAAACCATACCCGGCGGTGAAATCGTGGTTTTCGTTCGGGGTCCAGGCAAATTCCACGTTGGCATCACGGCTGGTGAAGCCTTCGATACGCGGGGTTTCGCCCGTGGCGCTGGTGGAAGAGGACTGCGGATCGTCTTTATCACGCTGGGAGACGCTGCCGAAGGCTTTCAGGCCGAGGAGGCCATCCACCAGCGGGCCGCTGGTATAGAACTGCCCGCCGTAGGTGTCGCCGCGATCGCGATGTTCCTGAATAGTGGTGTCGGCAGTGAGGGTGCCGGTCCATTTCTGGCCGATCTTTTTGGTGATGATATTGACCACGCCGCCCAGGGCATCGGAGCCGTAGAGGGAGGACATCGGCCCGCGCACCACTTCGATGCGCTCGATGGCATCCACCGGAACCCAGTTGAGATCAAAGTCGTTATGGCGGAACACGGCATTGCGCGAGTTGACGCGTTTGCCGTCGATCAGGATCAGCGTATAGCTGCTGTCCAGCCCGCGGATACTGACCCCCTTGCGGTTGTCCCCTTCGTTGGTTAACTGTACGCCCGGCACGTCCTGTAACACATCTTTCAGGTTCTGCACCGGCTTACGCTGCAGATCCTGCTGGGTGATGACGCTGATACTGGCGGGGGCATCCTTCAGGTTTTGCTCGTTGGCCGAGGCGGTAACGACCATCGTGTCGCCAGATTCCACCGCCGCAACCGGCAGCGCCAGGGAAAGAGCAGACGCGCACAGCCCTCCCCGAACGAAGGGATTCAACCTAAACATTCCATTTCTCCATGAGGTAAACACAGCAAAATCAAATATGTACTGCTCACATTGCATTGCATACCGCCCGCTTCTTTGGGCGGGTCGGTCTGGTAATTATTTGCAGGTGTGGCCGCAACCCCTCCCCTGACCAGGGCTAGAAAGTTGACTCCTTCATCCTTTTGATTACTTTGCTAATGATAAAGCAAACGATAACTATTATCAATTCAATTGTTAAAAGTTATGTCAAGAGAGCATACTGTGGAGAAATAAAAAACCCGCTCGGCTGAGCGGGTTAGAGAGAGGCGGTACGCTTATTTTTTAAAGCTATTCGGGAATTCCATTTCGCTGTAGCGCACAAACTTCGTTCCCTTCGCCAGCTTGTAGCCAAACCAGATGATCAGGAACAGCGGGATACCGATATAGGTGGCCGCAACGCCGCCCCAGTCGATGGTGTCGGCCAGGAAGGCTTCGTAGTTCTGGCCGAGGGTGATGATCAGACAGAGCACAAAGGCGAAGATCGGACCCAGCGGGAAGAAGCCGGAGCGGTATGGCAGGTTGTTAATATCGTAACCCTGCTTCACGTAGCCGCGACGGAAACGGTAATGGCTGATGGCGATGCCCAGCCAGGCGATGAAGCCCGTCATCCCGGAGGTATTCAGCAGCCACAGGTAGACGGTCTGGTTGCCGAACATCGAGGTCAGGAAGCACAGGCAGGCAATCACGGTGGTGGCATAGAGCGCGTTGCGCGGCACACCGCCCCGGGAGAGCTTCGCGAAAATACGCGGCGCTTTGCCATCGCAGGCCAGAGAGTAGAGCATACGGGTAGAGGCATACATCCCGGAATTACCCGCCGACAGCACCGCCGTCAGGATCACCGCGTTCATAACCGCTGCCGCAGAGAGCAGACCGGCATGCTGGAACACCAGGGTGAACGGGCTGACGCTGATATCTTTCACATCGTTACGCAGCAGGCTCGGATCGGTATATGGAATGATCAGGCTGATAATCAGGATGGCGAACACATAGAACAGCAGGATACGCCAGAAGACCTGACGCACCGCGCGCGGGATGTTCTTCTCCGGGTTTTCGGATTCACCGGCGGCAATGCCGATAAGCTCCGTCCCCTGGAAGGAGAAGCCGACAATCATCGCCACGCCAATCATCGCCGATAATCCCCCCGCAAAGGGTGCATCGCCAACCGTCCAGTTGCTCCAGCCCGCAGGCTCGCTGCCCTGGAAGATACCGACGATCATCGCCAGGCCGACGATAATAAAGATGATCACGGTCGCCACTTTGATCAGGGAGAACCAGTATTCGGCCTCACCAAAGCCGCGCACGGAGATGTAATTGAGCAGGAAGATCACCGCCAGGAAGAGCGCGCTCCAGATCCAGCCCGGCGTGTCCGGGAACCACCATGTCATGACCAGCTGTGCCGCCACCAGGTCCACGGCGATGGTCACCGCCCAGTTGTACCAGTAGTTCCAGCCCAGCGCGAAGCCAAAGCCTTCTTCAACGTATTTCTGGCCGTAGGTAGAAAAAGAACCGGATACCGGCATGTACGCCGCCAGTTCACCCAGGCTGGTCATCAGGAAGTAGACCATCAGACCGATCAGGATATAGGAAAAGAGCGCGCCGCCAGGACCCGCTGCTGAAATCGTCGCGCCAGAGGCGACAAAAAGGCCTGTACCGATAGAGCCGCCAATGGCGATCATCGTCAGGTGACGCGCCTTGAGTTCGCGACGTAGCGCGGGCGCTTCTGTGGTTTTAGTTTCGGAAACCATGTGAAAATGCTGTCCATTCAAAAAATGAGGCGCGATTGTAGCAGACGATCGCCGGCTCTTCCGGCACAAATGCCCTGTTATAAGAGAGCTTCATGACCGGTCCAGGATTATAAGTAAAGCAGAGAATAGGATTGATGCGAGTAATGACTACCGGCGGACAAAACGCCGCCGGGCAGGATTACATTTCGCAGTAACGCAGAAAACGCTGGAGGGAATTAGAGAGGTGCTTCTGGCGGTGATGGATGCGCCACAGGGTGCGCACCAGCTTATTAGGCAACGGCACGGGGATCTCCACCAGCGTTCCGCTCTCCAGCTGTTCGGCAATCACCCGCCGCGACAGGCAGCTGATGCCAAGACCGTGGCGCACCGCATGTTTGATGGCCTCTGAATTGCCGAGCTCCATGCCCATATGGAACTGCGGCAGATGGGAGAGCAGCAGATAATCGACGATCTCACGCGTGCCTGAGCCCTGCTCGCGTAAAATCCACGGCGCCTGAGCCAGCCGCTCCAGGGTCACCTCCTGCTGTAATAAAGAAGAGGCCGGCGAGGCGAAGACCACCAGCTCATCCTCCAGCCAGGGCTCAGCAATAATGTCGGCGTTGTGGCATGGCCCTTCGATAAGGCCAATATCCACCCGAAAATCGATCACCGCGGTGATCACATCCTGGCTGTTGCCAACGCTCATCTCCAGCGGCAGGGTCGGGAAATCCCGGCGATAGCGGGCAATCACTTCAGGCAGGATATAGTTGCCAATGGTGCTGCTGGCGTAGACACGAATGGCGCCGTTATCCTCGCGAAAGAGCTGTTCGATTTCGACCGTTTGCTCCAGCAGAGCCAGCGCGCGCGGGTAGAGCAAACGTCCATGCTCGTTCACCACCAGCCGCTTCCCTACCCGGTCAAAGAGCTGAACCCCCAGCTGACCTTCAAGATCGGTTAACGCGGCGCTGACGGCGGACTGAGAGAGTGCCAGCATCTGAGAGGCCTGCGTAGTCGATCCGCTTTTCAGCACTTCGGCGAAGACTTCAAGCTGGCGTAAGGTAATGTGCATAGTCGCTATCCGGTAGGGTAAGCACCCTGCTTACCACTTATAAAGATTGATTATAAATATATAATCAATTTTATTTTTAAGCCAGCGCGCCGTAACCTTTTAGCCAGAGAAAAGGAGACGGTTATGACAACACTCACCCTACAGCATCATCGTACCGTGTGGCACTACATCCCGGGCCTGGCGCTCAGCGCGCTGGTCACCGGTGTCGCATTATGGGGCGGCAGCATCCCGGCGGTTGCAGGCGCCGGATTCAGCGCCCTGACCCTGGCTATCCTGCTGGGGATGGTGGTCGGTAATACGGTTTATCCGAAGATTTACAAGCCGTGCGACAGCGGCGTCATCTTCGCCAAGCAGCACCTGCTGCGACTCGGGATCATCCTGTATGGCTTTCGTCTTACCTTCGCGCAGATTGCCGACGTCGGAGTAAGCGGTATTGCGATTGATATCTTAACCCTCTCGAGCACCTTTTTACTGGCCTGCTTTATCGGCCAGAAGGTGTTCGGGCTCGACAAACAGACCAGCTGGCTGATTGGTGCAGGCAGCAGCATCTGCGGCGCCGCGGCGGTGCTGGCCACCGAGCCGGTAGTAAAGGCCGAGTCCAGCAAGGTGACCGTGGCGGTGGCGACGGTGGTGATCTTCGGTACCCTGGCGATCTTCCTCTATCCGGCCATGTATCCGCTGGTAGCCCACTGGTTTAGCCCGGAAAACTACGGCATCTATATCGGCTCGACGATGCATGAGGTCGCCCAGGTGGTCGCGGCGGGTCACGCCATCAGCCCGGACGCAGAAAATGCCGCGGTGATCGCCAAAATGCTGCGGGTGATGATGCTGGCCCCGTTCCTGCTGATCCTGGCCGCAAGAGTGAAACAGCTTGCGCCAGCGGGCAACGGTGAGAAGAGCAAAATCACCATCCCCTGGTTCGCCATTCTGTTTATTGTGGTCGCGGTGTTTAACTCGTTCCATCTGCTGCCCAAACCGGTCGTGGATATGCTGGTGACGCTGGATACCATCCTGCTGGCAATGGCGATGGCGGCGCTGGGCTTAACCACCCACGTCAGCGCCCTGAAAAAAGCCGGAGCGAAACCGCTGCTGATGGCGCTGCTGCTCTTTGTCTGGCTGATTGTCGGCGGGGGCGCCATCAACCTGGCGGTGCATAGCCTGATGGCATAAACCGCTGTAGCCTTATCCTGTTAACCCGCTATCATATGCGTTTGCGGGTTAACAGGAGTCCCTTTATGAAATATGTTGGAGCGCACGTCAGCGCTGCCGGCGGTCTGGCAAATGCCGCTATTCGCGCCGCCGAAATCGAGGCGACCGCCTTCGCCCTGTTCACCAAAAATCAGCGCCAGTGGCGCGCCGCGCCGTTAACGACTCAGGTGATTGATGAGTTCAAAGCGGCCTGCGAAAAATACCATTTCTCCCCCGGCCAGATCCTGCCCCACGACAGTTTCCTGATTAACCTCGGTCACCCGGTACAGGAGGCGCTGGATAAATCCCGCGCGGCCTTCCTCGATGAGGTACAGCGCTGCGAGCAGCTCGGCCTGACGCTGTTGAACTTCCATCCCGGCAGCCATCTGTCGCAGATCGACGAAGATGCTTGTCTGGCGCGGATCGCCGAGTCGATCAACATCGTGCTGGCACAGACCCAGGGGGTGACGGCGGTGATTGAAAATACCGCCGGACAGGGCAGCAACCTCGGTTTCCGCTTTGAGCATCTGGCCGCCATCATCGATGCCGTGGAGGATAAATCCCGCATCGGCGTCTGCATCGATACCTGCCACGCCTTTGCCGCCGGTTACGACCTGCGCAGCGCGGAAGCGTGTGCAAAAACCTTCGCCGAGTTCGAGCGCGTCGTGGGCTTTGAGTACCTGCGCGGTATGCACCTCAACGACGCGAAAAGCACCTTTGGCAGCCGCGTTGACCGTCACCACAGCCTGGGTGAAGGCAACATCGGCCATGATGCGTTCCGCTTTATCATGCAGGATCCGCGTTTCGACAACATTCCGCTGGTGCTGGAAACCATCAACCCGGATATCTGGGCCGAGGAGATCGCCTGGCTGAAAGCGCAACAGCATGCCGAGGCCACCGCAGAATGATGAACGAAAGGGAAAAGCAGATCCTGAAGATCCTGCGGCGTAACCCCCTTATTCAGCAGCATGAGATCGCCCAGATCCTCGATATCAGCCGCTCCCGCGTCGCTGCGCACATTATGGACCTGATGCGCAAAGGGGCGATCAAGGGCAAAGGCTATATCCTCACCGAACAGGATTATTGCGTGGCGCTCGGCGCCATCAATATGGATATTCGCGGGGTGGCCGATATTCGTTTTCCTGAACCCTCCTCCCAGCCGGGAGCCATTCAGTGCGCGGCGGGCGGCGTGGCGCGTAACATCGCCCATAACCTCGCGCTGCTGGGGCGCGAGGTGCACCTGATCTCTGCCGTGGGCAGCGATTTTTATGGCGAAACCCTGCTGGAGCAGACCCGCCAGGCGGGCGTTAACGTGCAGAGCACCATCCGCCTGCACGGACAAAGCACCGCAACCTATCTGTCGATTGCCAGTCCGCAGGACGACACTGTGCTGGCGATCAATGATACCCATATCCTGCAGGGGCTGACGCCGCAGCTGCTGAATCACTCCCGGGAACTGCTGGCCCATGCGGGCGTCGTGCTGGCCGACTGTAACCTCACTACGGAAGCGCTGGAGTGGGTCTTTACCCTCGCCGGGGATGTGCCGGTGTTTGTCGACACGGTTTCAGAATTTAAAGCCGACAGGATCAAACCCTGGCTGTCGCGCATCCATACCCTGAAGCCGACGCTGAAGGAGCTGCAGATCCTGGCGGAGTGCGAGGATCGCAAGCGCGCCCTCGCCGCCCTGCATGAGAAAGGGGTGCAGCGGATTGTGGTCTGTCTGGAAGATGATTCGGTGCTCTGCAGCGAACAAGGCGCGGAGCCGCTTCTGCTGCCGCCGTTCACCCACCCGGTGGTTGACCGCTTTGGTGCCGATGACGCCTTTATGGCGGGGTTGATTTATGGCTTCCTCGACGGGAGCGATTTTACGGAAAGTGCCCGGTTCGCGGGTGGCTGCGCGGCGCTCTCCCGCGCCAGTGAAAGCATCAATAACCCGACGCTGTCGGTAGATAACGTCCTGTCGCTGCTGGAGAGCCAGCCGTAAACAGGCCGGGTAGTTGCCCTACCCGGCCTGCGTCACTAGCCTGCCAGACCAATAAAGAAGCCCGCAATGGTGGCGCTCATCAGGTTAGAGAGCGTGGCCGCCACCAGGGCCCGCACGCCCAGCTGGGCAATCTCCGGGGCGCGCTGGGGCGATACCGCAGAAAAGGCGCCCACCACCACGCCAATCGAGCCGAAGTTGGCAAAGCCGCACAGAGCAAAAGAGATGATGGCGATGGTCTTCACATCCAGCTGACCGGCGGTTTGCAGATATGGCGAGAAGTTGAGATAGGCGACAAATTCGTTAATCGCCAGCTTCTGTCCAATCAGGCTGCCTGCGAGCGTGGCATCCTGCCATTCGACCCCCATGAGCCACGCCAGCGGTGCCAGGGCATAGCCAAACAGCCCCTCAAGGCTCAGGCTTTCAATACCCAACCAGCCGCCAATGCCGCCCAGCATACCGTTCAGCAGGGCGATGATCGCCACAAAGGCCATTACCACCGTCGCAACCCCGGCGGCGATTTTTAACCCGGTCATCGCCCCGGTCGCCGCGGCTTCGATAATGCTTTTTGGCGGCGTGTCGCTGAACGACAGGTTATCGAAGGTGACCTGTGACGCCTCCGTGGACGGGCTCAGCAGACGGGCAAACAAAATCCCGCCAGGAATGGCCATTAACGAGGCGGCGAGCAGGTAATCAATCGGCACTCCCATTCCGGCGTAGCCAATCAGCATCGAACCGGCAATGGACGCCATCCCGCTACAAATAGCGGTAAACAGCTCATTGCGGTTCAGCTTATCGACGAAGGGTTTCACGATCGCCGGGATCTCGTTCTGGCCGAGGAAGATGGTGGTCACCGCCACGAAGGATTCAATTTTACTGATACGCAACGCTTTCTGGAAAATGGAGCCCAGAATACGGATCAGCAGCCCCATCACCCCGATGTAGTAGAGCAGGCTTATCAGCGCGGTGACAAAGATAATGGCGGGCAGCACCCGGAAGGCAAAGACGAACCCGGCACCGTCAAACAGCGTATCCATTTTGGGGCCAACCAGCGCGCCAAAGATAAAAGCACTACCGGCATCGCTGTAGGACATTACCTTGCTCACCCCTATCGCGGCCTGTTCAACCAGCCATTTTCCTGGCGGGAAATAGAGCATGATGCCGCCAATTGCCACCTGCAAAATGAAAGCGGCGCCAACGGTACGCAGACTGATACGGCGTTTATTGACCGACAGGAGGAAGGCTATTGCTAACAGCACCGCCATACCCAGCAGACTTCTCATTACATCCATAATGATTTCCTTACCTGAAAACCCGGCGACTGGCCGGGTATCCGTGATTCCACTGTGAAGACAGGCGACGGCAAACTGCCTGTGAAAAGATTACGCGATGCGCTGGTACGCTTTCGCGATGTCGCAGGCCAGACGGGCGTTGTTAAAGACCAGCTGGATATTGGATTTCAGGCTGTCGCCACCGGTTAATTCCGCCACGCGGGCCAGCAGGAACGGCGTGCTGGCTTTGCCGGTCACACCCTGCTCTTCCGCTTCTTTCACCGCCTGATCGATCGCGGCGTTGATGGTCTCTTCAGGCATCGCAAACTGTTCCGGGATAGGATTCGCCACCACCAGGCCGCCGTTAAGGCCGGTCTGCCATTTCACCGCCATTGCGCGCGCGATGGCTTCAGCGCTGTCGAGACGGATGCTGACCTCAAACGGGCTGGTGCGACAGAAAAAGGCAGGCAGGGACTGGGTCTGATAGCCAATTAACGGTACACCGTTGGTTTCCAGATATTCGGTGGTTAACCCGAGGTCGAGAATAGATTTCGCCCCGGCGCAAACCACGGCGACATTGGTTTTCGCCAGCTCCTGTAAATCCGCAGAAATATCAAATGTGTGTTCCGCACCGCGGTGTACACCGCCAATTCCGCCGGTAGCAAAGACCTTAATCCCGGCCATTGCCGCAATAATCATGGTGGAGGCAACCGTGGTCGCGCCATTAATTCCTGCGGCAACCACAAAAGGTAAATCCCGGCGGCTGACTTTGGTCACCGCATGGCCTTCACTGCCTAACAGTTCAATTTCTTCTTTGCTGAGCCCCACTTTCATTACGCCACGAATAATGGCGATAGTGGCGGGAATAACCCCCTGCTGGCGGATCGCATCTTCAACTTCCAGCGCCGTCTGGGCATTTTGCGGGAAAGGCATGCCGTGAGAAATAATGGTGGATTCAAGGGCCACAACCGGCTTGTTATTATTTAAAGCGTCCTGAACCTCAGGAGAAATTTGCAGGAACTCAGCAGATAATTTTAATTCAGACATGTTCTCTCTCCATTAATGCGTTAACATTTTCAGCCGATAAGTCGGGGCTATTGGTATATACGGAAGCAAGCGCCAGCGACGAGCAGCCCTGGGCAAAACGAACGGAATGGGCAAATGTGGCCCCTTCCAGCCAGCAGAAGGCGAGCCCCGCCATCATCGCGTCCCCCGCGCCGGTGACATTGACAAGCCGGGTTTTAAACGGGGCTGACCAGCCGCTTTCGCCCCCTTTCTCGCTGTAATAAACGCCGTCGCCGCCCATGCTTAATACCAGCCGGAACAGGCCGTGCTGGTGAAACCAGGCCGCGACTTTCGGGGCATCCGCCGCGCAGGAGAGCGGGATGCCGCTCAGGGTTTCGGCTTCAATCCGGTTGGGCTTCAGCGTGTGGATATGGCCCAGCCAGTCGCGCACTTTGTTGCATTTCCAGGCCGAGACGGGGTCAACGAATACCGGTGCCTGGCCTGCATTTTCAAATATCCAGCCCAGCGCAGATTCACTGAGATTGCAGTCCACCACCACCGCGTTTGCCGCACGCAAAAAGGCCAGGTGGTGGGCCAGATAGTCCGGATTGATGTAGTCAGAAATAGCCATATCATTAATGGCTACCAGCATTTCGCCGGTATTATCCAGCAAGGATAAATAACTGGAGGTGCCTTCGCCTGCGATCACCTGACATTTTTCCACCTGTACGCCAGCGGCCTGGGTTTGTGATAGCAGCGACTGACCGTAAAAGTCATCGCCGACCGCCGAAAGTAGCCAGACATTTTTTCCCAGCAGCGCAAGGTTTTGCGCAATATTCCGCCCAACGCCGCCGGGGGTAAATTTAATTTTCCCTGGGTTAGAGTCCGCATAATTAAGCGAGGCGTGTGAATACCCCGCAACATCCATATTCGCAGAACCAATAACAGCAATATAATCCTTTTCACGCATAGAACATCCTCTGGCACGCCGGCCATCGCAATGATAATTAAGCGAGTGAGTGACTTTTAATTCTATTAGAGCACGTGTTTATATATGAACACGTGTTTATAGTATGCGCAGGAAGGGTAAAGTAAAGCGGTGGCAAAAAGGATGTGAAATGGTTATGAACAGAATCACAATTTTTTGTAGAGAGAGTTTTGCTGTCTACAAAAAACTGCGAACAGTAGCACGATAAAAAGCAAAAAAAGGGCAGAGTCGCCTCTGCCCTTTTCGGATGAAGAAAGATTATGCTGCTTTTGCGGCAACCGCTTCAGCTTCCGGGCGTTTCAGCACCGCGTAAGAGAGGCCCGCTACCAGGGTACCGGCGATAATCGCAAACAGGTAACCCAGCACTGGCGTAATGGCGCCCGGGATCAGCAGAACAAACAGACCGCCGTGCGGCGCCATCAGTTTTGCGCCAATCGCCATGGAGATGGCGCCGGTCACCGCGCCACCGACGATACAGCATGGCAGAACGCGCATTGGGTCACGGGCAGCGAACGGAATCGCCCCTTCGGTGATAAAGCACAGGCCCAGTACCAGCGCCGCTTTACCGCCTTCCTGCTGCGCCTTGTCGAACTTACGACGGGCAACGATAGTCGCCAGGCCCAGCGCCAGCGGCGGCACCATACCCGCCGCCATAATGGCAGCCATTGGCGCATAGGTCTGGGTACTCAGCAGGCCGACACCGAAGGCGTAAGATGCTTTGTTCACCGGACCACCCATATCGGTACACATCATCGCACCGAGGATTGCACCCAGCAGGACCGCATTGGCGGTGCCCATGGTTTGCAGCCAGTGGGTCAGGCCTTCGAGGATACCCGCAACCGGTTTACCGATCAGGTAGATCATCGCCAGGCCAACCACCAGGCTGGAGATCAGCGGAATGATCAGGATCGGTTTCAGGGCTTCCATGCTCTGCGGCAGTTTCAGCTTCGAGCTAATCAGCTTCGCCATGTAGCCTGCGAGGAAGCCCGCGATGATCCCGCCGATAAAGCCAGAGCCGGTGCTTACGGCCAGCATACCGCCGATCAGACCTGGAGTCAGACCCGGACGGTCAGCAATAGAGAACGCAATGTAACCCGCCAGGACCGGCACCATCAGCGCGAACGCCGAGCCGCCGCCAATCTGCATCAGCGCCGCTGCCAGGGTACCCGGCTCTTTAAAGGCTTCGATACCAAAGGCGAAGGAGAGCGCGATACAGAGACCGCCCGCCACCACCATCGGCAGCATATAGGAGACGCCCGTCAGCAGGTGACGATACGCGCCAGCGGACTCTTTTTTGCGTTCAGAAGCCGTAGACGCAGTGTTGCCCGCAGGCTGGAACGGTTTCGCTTCGGCCTGGGCTTTATCCAGCTCTTGCGCGGTTTTCTTCAGCGCCAGACCGGTGGAGGTGCGGTACATCGGCTTACCGGCAAACTTCGCCAGATCCACTTCGATATCTGCCGCCACAATCACCAGATCCGCAGCCGCCACCTCTTCCGGGGTGATCGCATTACCTGCGCCTACGGAGCCGCGGGTTTCAACTTTTACCCACCAGCCGCGTTTTTTGGCTTCAGTTTCAATAGCTTCAGCCGCCATAAAGGTGTGCGCTACGCCGGTTGGGCAGGCGGTAACCGCCACCACGCGTTTCGGACCCGCAGCAACAGCCGTCTCCGCCGCTGCGACAGGTGCGGTATAGAGTGCCGCATGGCCTTTCGCTTCGCTCAGGAACAGTTCCGGGTGTGCAACGGCGCGGTTGATATCGCCCAGCCACACTTTTTTGCCGTTCAGCGAACTGTCGGCGGGGATTTTGTCGCCGAGAACGATAACCAGTTCGGCATCGCCCGGGTTGTCGATGAAATCAAGGTGTGCTCTATGTCCCGCCGAACCGAGCAGGGTTTTCGCCATATAGGCGCGCGCCTGTCCGAGTGCAGAGTCAATAATCAGCAGCGTTTTCATTATGCCTCTCCTGCTGTCAGTTAAAGGGTTTTAAGTCAACGCGCGCCATCATCGCGGCCAACTGGGTACGATCGGTAATACCGACATTGCTCTGGCTGACGGCCAGGGCTGCAACGGCGGTGGCAAGACGTAAAGTATGTTCACTGGATTCGCGCATCAGCAGGCCATAAATCAGCCCGCCAACCATCGAGTCGCCGGCACCGACGGTGCTGACCACTTCCATCGACGGCGGTTTCGCGATCCATTCGCCGGAGGCGTTAACCCACAGCGCGCCCTCCGCCCCCAGGGAGATGACCACATGAGCGATACCCTGCTCACGCAGCGCATGGGCGGCTTCAATCACATCCTTTAATTCTGGCAGCTTACGGCCTGCCCAGATCTCAAGTTCGCGACGATTAGGTTTCACCAGCCACGGTGCGGCTTTCAGACCGGCCACCAGCGCATCGCGGCTGCTGTCAAAGATGATGCACGGGCACTGGCTGCGCAGACGCGTCATCCAGTCGGTAAAGGCTTCCGGGCTGACGCCGGACGGCAGACTGCCGCTGACGCAGACCATGTCGAACTGACCCAGCCAGCTCAGGGAGTCATTCACAAAACGTTCCCAGTCCGCCTGGGTCACTTCAAAACCGGAGAAGTTCAGATCGGTGACTTCGCCATCTTTCTCGGTCAGCTTCACGTTGATGCGGGTACGCCCCTGCACCACCTGGAAACGGTTGGCGATCCCCAGCTCGCTGAACAGCTGCTGGAAACCATCCTGGTTATCTTTGCCGAGGAAACCGCCGACGGTGACGTCGATACCCAGATCCTTCAGCACTTTGGCAACGTTAATCCCTTTACCTGCCGCGTGCAGGCCAGTGGTACGCACGAGGTTGACTTCGCCGCGTTCAATTTCCGGGCAAAAGCCCACGAGGTCGTAAGCCGGGTTCAGCGTAATAGTGGCAACACGTCTGCTCATTATGCGCCCTCCCCCAGACCCGCCGCGATGGCTTCGCCAATCGCTTTCAGCGCCTGTTCAGCATCCGCACCCTGCGCGGTGAAGCGCAGGCGATGCCCTTTCTTCACGCCCAGCGCGACGACTTTCATCAGGCTACGGCCGTTGGCCGGTTTACCGCTGCCGTCGAGGTTGGTGACGGTCACGTCGCTGTTGAACTGCTTAATGGTATTGACCAGCATGGTGCCAGGACGGGCATGCAGGCCGTGTTCGTTGCGCACGACAAACTCGGCGCTCAGCAGTTCATCGGTGTTCACATCATCGCTGGTCAGCAGCGCCAGCAGGGTCGCAGCATCCGCTTTCAGCAGTTGTTCAGCTTTTTTGTTCAGCAGCAGATCGCTAAGGCGCTTCAGCACCTCAACCGGCTGTTCATCGGCCATGGCGACGGTCACCAGCATCGCCGTGGTTTCGCCGGCGGTATCGAATGCGGTTGTTGCACGGCTGACGGCGATAGCGCTGCGCAGGTTGCCTTCAGCACAGTCGTTCAGCCAGACGCCCTGACCGAGATTCAGCGGTTTATCGTTAATGGCGTGGGCCACGAAGGCGGTATCCACCGCACCGGCCTCTTTCAGGCGACCGGCGTTCAGCGCCTGCAGGGTCACCAGATCGGAGGCGGCTACGTCGAGCGTCAGCGTCTCGTTATCCAGCTTCAGGGCTTCGCTCTGCTTTTCACCCATCAGCAGGGCGCGCAGCTCTTCGGCGGTGGTGGCGGATTTCAGCTGTTCAGCCACGGCGTCGTCGCTCAGGACGTGCGTCAGCTGACGCAGCAGACCGAGGTGTTCGTCGCTGCTGGCGGCAATGCCGATGGCAACATAGGCTACCTGGCCTTCACCCCAGAGCACGCCCTGCGGGAACTGATAGACCTGAACGCCGGTTTTCAGCACCTGATCGCGGGTATCGGTGGTGCCATGCGGAATGGCGATGCCATTGCCAAGGAAAGTAGAGGTCTGCTGCTCACGCGCCAGCATGCCGTCAACGTAGCCGCTAGCGACATTGCCCGCCTCTACCAGCGCGGCGGCGATCTGCCGGATAGCCTCTTCTTTAGTGCCGGCCTGTTCGCCGGGATGAATGTCCTGCACGGATAACTGGAACATGGTTCTCCACTCCTGCTGAAATTGAATCGTTTCAGCTTAAATGTGAAAAAAGGCGCCAATCCGTTTGGGTTAGGTAAACCAATTAGCGCTGAAACGTTTCAAGAAGTCTTGCGCTTTCCAGGCATCCTTGCAAGTAAAGCCGCATTTCAGCTTGCAGAATTTAGAGTTACAGCACATTTTTGCTTCAGGCCGCTGCCTTCAGGGGTGAACAGCCGTTCGGCTTCAGCAACTTCAGCAAGCGCAGCGACGGACTGAAAACACGTTTTGATTTTTTGTGGGGTAACTGGCGAGGATATCTGTCTATTTTATGACAAGCGGCGTAAACTCCGCGTCTCTTCATATCACTGATACAGAAACATGCACACCACTCCCGCAGCCGCCTCACCCAAGCCATTTGATTTGACCTCATCGGCGTTTTTGATTGTTGCTTTTCTTACCGGCATTGCCGGCGCGTTACAGACCCCGACGCTGAGCCTGTTCCTCACCAACGAGGTGCATGCCCGCCCGGCCATGGTGGGGTTCTTCTTCACCGGCAGCGCCATTATCGGCATCCTGGTCAGTCAGTTCCTGGCCGGTCGCTCAGATAAGCGGGGCGATCGCAAATCCTTGATCGTTTTCTGCTGTCTGCTGGGTGTCCTGGCCTGCCTGCTGTTCGCCTGGAACCGTAACTACTTTGTGTTGCTGTTTGTCGGCGTATTCCTTAGCAGCTTTGGCTCTACCGCCAACCCGCAGCTGTTTGCCTTAGCCCGCGAACATGCCGACCATACCGGTCGCGAGGCGGTGATGTTCAGCTCGATCCTGCGTGCCCAGGTGTCGCTGGCCTGGGTCGTGGGGCCGCCAGTGGCCTATGCGCTGGCGATGGGCTTTGGCTTCCCGGTGATGTATATCAGCGCCGCCGTGGCGTTTGTGGTCTGCGGCGCGATGGTCTGGTTTTTCCTGCCGACGATGCGCAAGGAGCCGAAGCTGGCAACCGGGGTGCTGGAGTCGCCGCGCCGCAACCGTCGCGACGCCCTGCTGCTCTTTACCATCTGCACGTTAATGTGGGGCACCAACAGCCTCTATATCATTAACATGCCGCTGTTTATCATTAATGAGCTGCATCTCTCCGAGAAGCTGGCGGGAGTAATGATGGGAACCGCTGCCGGGCTGGAGATCCCGACGATGCTGATTGCGGGCTACTACGCAAAACGCTTCGGTAAGCGCTTCCTGATGCGCGTTGCCGCCGTTGCCGGTTTGCTGTTTTACGTCGGGATGCTCACCGCGCACACGCCGGTAGTGTTACTTGGGTTACAGCTGCTGAACGCCATCTATATTGGCATTCTCGCCGGGATCGGCATGCTCTATTTTCAGGATCTGATGCCGGGTCAGGCTGGCGCGGCCACCACGCTTTATACCAACACTACCCGCGTCGGCTGGATCATCGCAGGCTCCGTGGCGGGCGTCGTGGCCGAAATCTGGAGTTATCACGCGGTATTCTGGATTGCGCTGGGGATGTGCATCCTCACCACGCTCTGCCTGACGCGCATTAAGGATATTTAAGGCGCGGTAAGCGTCTCGAGTTCGAGCAGCCAGGTCATGGCCTGGCCGCGCGTATCGCCGCACATCTCCCGCGACGGCTGCAGGCCAGCACACACTTTCGGGCGCGAGCTCGAGCCGAAAATTTTGCAGCGCTGTTGCGCGTCCAGCTGCACGCAGGGGGTATTGGCAGGCTTGCCGTTGGGCATCCCGGGAATGGGGCTGGTGATGGAGGGGGCGGTGCAACATGCTCCGCAGTCCGGACGGCAATCCATATTCGTACTTTACCTGAAAGAAAGCCGCTCCCGCGGGCGTGACGGGCACAGTAACACCTTTTACGTATTGATAGCAAAAGCCACGAAATCCACTTGCCTGAAATGCCGCGCGCGAGTACTTTGACGCGATATTTTTGACCTTCCCGTTAACAGGATTACTGCAATGCCAAGAGCGAACGAAATTAAGAAAGGTATGGTGCTGAATTACAACGGCAAATTGCTGATTGTAAAAGACATCGATATTCAGGCACCCAGCGCCCGTGGCGCAGCAACGCTGTACAAAATGCGTTTCGCCGATGTACGTACCGGTCTGAAAGTTGAAGAGCGTTTCAAAGGCGACGATATCGTGGATACCGTTACCCTGACCCGTCGCTATGTCGATTTCTCGTATGTTGATGGCAACGAATACGTCTTTATGGATAAAGAAGACTACACGCCATACATCTTCACCAAAGATCAGATTGAAGAAGAGCTGCTGTTTATTCCGGAAGGCGGCATGCCCGACATGCAGGTTCTGACCTGGGATGGCGTTCTGCTGGCGCTGGAGCTGCCGCAGACCGTCGATCTGGAGATCGTGGAAACCGCACCGGGCATTAAAGGCGCATCCGCGTCTGCACGTAACAAACCGGCGACCCTGACCACCGGTCTGGTTGTGCAGGTGCCGGAATACCTCTCCGCAGGCGAGAAAATTCGTATCCATATCGAAGAAAAACGCTATATGGGTCGTGCTGACTAAGTGCGGGCTGTTTTGCCCGGTGGCGCTACGCTTACCGGGCCTACAAAAAACCGGCCATTGAGCCGGTTTTTTTGTGTCTGCTTTTGTAGGCCGGGTAAGGCGAAGCCGCCACCCGGCAATACCGGTTAAAGAAGCTCAGGATATTTGGTCATCTTCAGCGCCAGCTCCACGCCGCGCACTTCCGCCATCCCTTTCAGACGGCCAATGGCCGAATAACCCGGGTTGGTTTTCTTACGCAGATCGTCCAGCATCTGATGCCCGTGATCCGGACGGAATGGAATAGGACGCAGATCTCCCGCCTGCTTACGGCGCTTCTCTTCACGGAGAATGGCATCCACGACTGCCACCATATTCACGTCACCGCCGAGGTGCGCCGCTTCGTGGAAGGTCTTCGGATTCTCTTCCCGGCAGGTTGCCCGCAGGTGGGTAAAGTGAATGCGGTCGCCAAAGGTTTCAATCATCTGCACCAGGTCGTTGTCGGCCCGCACGCCGTAGGAGCCGGTACACATGGTGAAGCCGTTGCTGATGCTGTCGACCGTCTCTTTCAGCCACTGCATATCCTCAATGGTGGAGACGATACGCGGCAGGCCCAGGATAGGACGCGGTGGATCGTCCGGGTGAACGGCCAGACGCACGCCCACCTCTTCCGCTACCGGCACAATAGCGCGCAGGAAGACGGCCATATTTTCCCGCAGCTGGGCTTTGTCGATGTTGCCATACTCCGCCAGGCGCGCGCGGAACTGGTCGAGGGTGTAGCCCTCTTCCGCCCCCGGCAGACCAGCGATGATATTGCGGGTCAGCTTTTCGATATCCGCTTCGCTTGCCGCATCGAACCACGCCTGCGCCTGCTGCTGCTCTTCTGCAGTGTAGTCAGCCGCTGCGCCTTCACGCTTCAGGATGTGCAGCTCGAACGCGGCAAAGGCGATCTGGTCAAAACGCAGCGCCTTTGAACCATCCGGCAGCTGATATTCGAGGTCGGTACGCGTCCAGTCAAGGATGGGCATAAAGTTGTAGCACACGGTATCAATGCCGCAGGCCGCGAGGTTGCGAATGCTCTGCTGGTAGTTGGCGATCCAGGTCTGATAGTCGCCGGAGTGGGTTTTAATCTCTTCGTGAACCGGAATACTCTCCACTACCGACCAGGTGAGTCCTTTTTCGGCCAGCAGCGCCTGACGCGCTTTGATCTCTTCTACCGGCCACACCTGACCGTTAGGAATATGGTGCAGCGCGGTGACAACGCCCGTTGCGCCAGCCTGACGCACGTCATCAAGCGAAACAGGATCATTGGGTCCGTACCAACGCCAGGTTTGTTCCATCGATTCACCCTCTAAAGTTGTTATACCAATATTTCGTCATGTGATGACGACTACCATACATGCATGCGGAAACAGGTCAACTCGCCTCGCAATATTGATTGATCCATCTCACAGTTCCCGGATATTTACGGCTTACCAATTCAATTTGCTGTCATATAACTTTACACTCACCTTGTTAATTAATGGTTAATCAGGTGTTTATTTCATGAAGACAATTGCCACCACCGCGCTACCCGCTCACGTGTTGCAGCCGCAGTACGATCGCCAGGCGTTACGCTCCCGTATCGTCCATTTCGGCTTTGGCGCCTTTCATCGCGCCCATCAGGCCCTCCTGACCGACCGGGTGCTCAACGCCAAAGGCGGCAACTGGGGGATCTGTGAGATTAGCCTGTTTAGCGGCGATACGCTGATGAGCCAGCTGCGCGCGCAGGATCATCTCTTTACGGTGCTGGAAAAAGGCGCCGACGGAAATCAACCGATTATCGTCGGGGCGGTACATGAATGCCTGAACGCTAAACTCGATTCGCTGGCGGCCATTATTGAGAAGTTTTGCGAGCCGCAGGTAGCGATCGTCTCCCTGACCATCACGGAAAAGGGTTACTGCATCGATCCGGCCACCGGCAAGCTGGATACCCGCAACGAGCGTATTATTCACGATCTGGAGTACCCGGATGCGCCGCACTCGGCGCCGGGTATCCTGGTCGAAGCCCTGCACCGCCGCCGCGAGCGCGGCCTGGCGCCGTTCAGCGTGCTTTCCTGCGATAACATTCCGGACAACGGCCACGTGGTGAAAAATGCGGTGCTGGGGATGGCCCACAAGCGCTCGCCAGAGCTGGCGGAGTGGATCGCCGCCAACGTCAGCTTCCCGGGCACGATGGTGGACAGGATCGTACCCGCCGCCACCGACGACTCCCTTGCGGAAATCGCCCGCGAAGTGGGCGTCGAGGATCCGTGCGCCATTAGCTGCGAGCCGTTTATTCAGTGGGTGATCGAAGATAACTTTGTTGCCGGCCGCCCGGAGTGGGAAGTGGCCGGAGTACAGATGGTGCAGGACGTCCTCCCCTGGGAGCAGATGAAGCTGCGCATGCTCAACGGCAGCCACTCTTTCCTCGCTTATCTCGGCTATCTGGCCGGTTTCGCCCATATTAATGACTGCATGGCCGACAGCGCGCTGCGTGACGCCGCCCGTCGTCTGATGCTTAACGAACAGGCGACGACGCTGCGCATCACCGGGGTGGATCTGATCGCCTACGCCGACAGCCTGATTGATCGCTTCGCCAACCCGGCACTGCAACACCGCACCTGGCAGATTGCGATGGATGGCAGCCAGAAACTGCCGCAGCGAATGCTGGAGAGTATCCGCCTCCACCTTCAGCGTGACACCGCCTGGCCACTGCTGGCGCTGGGAGTCGCCGGGTGGATGCGCTACGTCAGCGGCGTGGATGATGCGGGCAATGCCATTGACGTGCGCGATCCGCTAAGCGATAAAATTCGCGCCATCATCGAGACCAGCAGCGAGGAGGAGCGCGTGACCGCCCTGCTGGCGCTGAATGAAATTTTTGGCCACGACCTGCCTCAGGAACCCCGGTTCGTGGAGGCCATCACCCAGGCTTACCAGCGTATCAGCCAGTCGGGCGCGCGCCAGGCGATTATCGACACGCTGTCGCTTTAACCTTTATTGCGCTTAAGGCGAGCGGGAAGTCTTCCGTTCGCCCTTCCCCTTCCCAATGCTGTTCTTTTCCGCCAGGATTATTGATAATTGTTATAGCATTACATTTATCACCCTGGAGCACCTGTGACTAAAACCAACCTCATTACCGGTTTTCTCGGCAGCGGGAAAACCACGTCAATACTCCACCTGCTGGCCAATAAAGATCCTGACGAAAAGTGGGCCGTGCTGGTCAATGAATTTGGCGAGATCGGCATTGATGGCGCGTTGATGGCCGATAACGGGGCGCTGATAAAGGAGATCCCAGGGGGATGCATGTGCTGTGTCAACGGCCTGCCGATGCAGGTGGGGCTGAATACCCTGCTGCGACAGGGCAAGCCCGACCGGCTCTTGATTGAACCTACCGGGCTCGGTCACCCAAAGCAGATCCTCGACCTGCTGACCGCCCCGGTCTATGAGCCGTGGATCGATTTACGCGCCACCCTGTGCCTGCTCGATCCCCGTCAGTTGCTGGACGAAAAGTTTGTCCAGAACGAGAATTTCCGCGATCAGCTGGCCGCCGCCGACATCATCATTGCCAATAAAGAGGACCGCGCCACCCCGGAAAGCCGCGCTGCGCTGGAACTCTGGTGGCAGCACTTTGGCGGCGAGCGTCAGATTGCGCACACCACCCAGGGAAGTGTGGACAATGCCCTGCTCGACCTGCCGCGGCGTAATCTTGCTGAATTGCCCGCCAGCGCAGCCCATTCCCACAGCCACGGCGAAAAACAGGGTCTGGCGGCACTGAGTCTGCCTGCGCACCAGCGCTGGCGTCGCAGCCTGAACAGCGGCCAGGGGCATCAGGCCTGTGGCTGGGTCTTCGACGCCGACACCTGCTTCGATACCATCGGTTTACTGGAGTGGGCGCGGCTTGCCCCGGTTGAACGGGTGAAAGGGGTAATGCGTACCCCCGATGGGCTGGTACGGATTAATCGTCAGGGGGAAGATTTCTTCATCGAAACGCAGGGCGTGGCGCCGCCGGACAGCCGAATAGAGTTAATTAGTGCGGTTAACACCGACTGGAATGCCTTACAGTCGAGCTTGTTGAAGCTTCGTTTAAGTTCGGGGAACTAACGTTGCCCTGATTGAATTACTTACGGCGTGATGATGAAAACCCGACTTTTCCCCATTTTATTGCTTAATGTCGCCGGTGTGGCGCTCTTTTTATCCTGGTATCTGCCGGTCAACCACGGTTTCTGGTTCCCGCTGGATAGCGGCATATTCCACTTCTTTAACCGGCAGCTGGGAGAGAGCCGCGCCTTCCTGTGGCTGGTGGCGATCACCAATAACCGTGCCTTTGACGGCTGCTCGCTGCTGGCGATGGGTTATCTGATGCTGACGTTCTGGCGAAAAGAGAGTCCCGCCGGGCGTCGCCGTATTCTGATGATCGGCCTGGTGATGCTACTGACCGCGGTGGTGCTGAACCAGCTGGCGCAGGCCTTAATACCGGTGAAACGCTCAAGTCCGACGCTATTTTTCCCGGATATTTATCGCGTCAGTGAATTGCTGCATATTTCCACAAAAGATGCCTCTAAAGACAGTTTCCCAGGCGATCACGGAATGATGCTGCTTATTTTCAGCGCTTTTATGTGGCGTTATTTCGGGCATAAGACTTTCGCATTAGCCCTGATTATTTTTGTGGTTTTCGCATTCCCTCGGGTAATGATCGGTGCGCACTGGTTCACTGATATTGCCGTCGGGTCGCTTTCGGTGGCGTTGATTGGTCTTCCGTGGTGCCTGATGACCCCATTGAGTGAGCGTTTAATCGCCTTCTTTAATCGTTATCTGCCCGGCAATAAAACAAATTCGAAACAAGTTACTAACAGAAATTAACAATAACCATCAGGGATCATTACCGATCCCTGATAGATTTCCCCCTCGATTTCAGCGCCTTTGTCATCTTCCTGTCACATTAATCACGTTAGAAATTAATGCGTTGTACAGAACTTAACCTAAATTACCCTGCCCGACCACTCTCCTGTCAACGTACTTTTACTATCACAATTACTTATAAAAAAAGTGCGTATTTTTACTCGCATTACCCGCCTCAATCAGGTAATCTCAGACTCGTTTTACCTCAGCGCCACAATTATTATCGTTGTAAATAAATTTGTGCGATTCGCCACAGATTTGACCATAAAGAATTGTCTGATAGTGCGCAGGTATTTAGTCTCGTCTCGCTTGGCATTTTTTATAACGATATTTGTCGTTAAGGACTTCAAGGGAAAATAAACAACATGGTCAAATCTCAACCGATCTTGAGATACTTCTCACGGGTAATCCCGGCGATTGCAGTCGCGGTTCTGCTTTCAGCTTGTAGCGCATCGAACACCGCAAAGAATATGCATCCTGAGACGCGTGTTGTGGGGTCAGAAGACGCCTCTTCACTGCAAGCTTCTCAGGATGAATTTGAAAAAATGGTCAGCAATCTGGATATCAAATCCCGATTAATGGACCAGTATGCCAGCTGGAAGGGCGTGCGCTATCGCCTGGGCGGCGAAACACGTAAAGGCATTGATTGTTCCGGTTTCGTACAGCGTACCTTCCGCGAACAGTTTGGTTTAGAACTTCCGCGTTCAACCTATGAACAACAGGAAATGGGCAAATCGATTTCACGTAACAGCTTACGTACCGGCGATTTAGTTCTGTTCCGTGCGGGTTCAACCGGCCGTCATGTCGGCATCTATATTGGTAACGACCAGTTTGTCCACGCGTCCACCAGCAGTGGTGTGACGATCTCCAGTATGAACGAGCCATACTGGAAAAAGCGCTATAATGAAGCGCGTCGTGTACTGACTCGCAGTTAACCGCCTGTGCTGTCCGTTTCCCTTGACTGACAGCATGGAAAAAAGCACTGCTATGGCAGTGCTTTTTTTTTATCGCAGGACGCGATAATTCTGGACGGCTCGTTCCAGGTTATAGTTTTATCGTTGCGTGAGTTTAGCCGTCATGATAATGCGGGCGGCAAATCAGGATCCCATAACGTTTATGTTTACCCGCCATTTATCTTCCCGCCGAAAGGTGCTGATGCTCAGCGTACTTTCAGCTCTTATCGTCGCCCTGCTCTGCGGCGGTATGCAGTTTTTTTTCAGTTACCATAAACGTGCAGTGAAATACGATAACCTGATTAAAGACCTCCATGACTACATCGAAAGTTATTTTAAAGAGCTGCGCGTTTCTGTTGATGAATTACAGCCACTGACGCTCAGCGAGTGCCAGGATGTACGATCTGAACTCACCTCCCGCGCGTCATTCAGCCTGAACGTCCGCGCCTTTCTGCTGGTGAAAGATAAAATGGCCTTCTGCTCATCAGCAACCGGGCCGATGCATGTCCCGCTCAGCGAACTGGTGCCGAAAATCGACGCAACTAAAGCGGTAGATATGGCCCTGCTGCCGGGTACGCCAATGATGCCGAAAAAACCGGCCATTGTGTTGTGGCATCGTAATCTGCTGATGAAAGATGGGGGGATATTTACCTCCATTAACCTCAACCTGACCCCTTATCTGCTCTACACCGCCCGCCAGGATGAGTTTGCCGGTATTTCTCTGATCATTGGCGATACGGTTTTTTCGACCTATTCAAACCGCATCACCCACGTTTCGGAGCTAAAAGAGCGCCCTGCGCGCTCAAGCAAAATCGAAGGACTGCCGCTCACCGTTAATCTCTACGCCGAAAGCTGGACGATGGAAGATCTGGTCTTTGCACTACTGTTTGGTCTGTTGTGCGGTTCCAGCATCGGGGTACTCTGCTTCTACTGGCTAATGATGCGCGCCAACCCGCGTAAAGAGATCCTGACCGGCATTAAGCAGAATCGGTTTCATGTGGTCTACCAGCCAGTGGTAGGTGCCAGCGATTTGCAGATGCGGGGCGTGGAGGTGTTGATGCGCTGGCAGCATCCCGGCGCGGGGGCGATCCCGCCGGATGCCTTTATTAACTTTGCAGAGGCCCAGCAACTGATTGTGCCGCTGACGCTGCACCTTTTCGATCTGATCCTGCGCGACGCACCGGCGTTAGCGAAACGGCTGCCGCCAGGCTCCAAGCTGGGCATTAACATTTCGCCAGGCCATCTGCACGCCGAGAGCTTTAAAGATGACATGCGCAAATTTGCCGCCTCGCTGCCGCCGGATCATTTCCAGATTGTGCTCGAAATTACCGAGCGCGACATGCTCAATCAACGGGAAGCGACAAAGCTGTTTGAGTGGCTGCATCTGGAAGGTTTTGAAATCGCCGTGGATGATTTTGGCACCGGACACAGCGCCCTGATCTACCTTGAGCGTTTTACTATGGACTACCTCAAAATCGACCGGGGTTTCGTGAATGCTATCGGGATGGAAACTGTCACCTCGCCGGTACTGGATGCGGTGCTGACCCTGGCGCGGCGGCTGAATATGGTGACCGTCGCCGAAGGTGTCGAAACCCCCGAGCAGGCGAAATGGCTGCGCGATCACGACGTCAATCTGCTGCAGGGCTACTGGATAAGCCGACCCCTGCCCCTGGAGCAATTCCTGAACTGGCAACCTGATATTCACCTTGATCGCGAATAATTGCCCAACCACCGCTACGTCACTTATTATTCAGGTATCTTGCCCGGGCCGAACAGAGAAGGAAAACGTAGCGTAATGATAGTGCGCATTGTGGTGCTGATGGTGGCGTTAATGAGCGGGTTCAGTCAGGCGCAAACCATTAAAGAGAGCGACGCCTTCGCGGTTATTGGCGAGCCAAAATATGCCATCAATTTCGATCACTACGATTACGTCAATTCTGCCGCGCCTAAAGGGGGCGCTGTGACCCTGGCGGCAATTGGCACCTTCGATAATTTCAACCGTTATGCGCTGCGCGGCGTGGCGGCAGAAAGAACCGACGCCCTCTACGACACCCTCTTTACCACCTCAGACGACGAGCCCGGCAGCTATTATCCGCTGGTGGCCGAGACCGCCCGCTATGCCGATGATTTCTCCTGGATGGAGCTGACAATCAACCCGCAGGCGCGGTTTCACGACGGTACGCCGGTCAAGGCCAGCGATGTTGCCTTCACCTTTCACAAATTTATGACCGAGGGCGTTCCCCAGTTCCGGCTGGTCTACAAAGGGGCGACGGTAAAGGCCATCGCGCCGTTGACGGTGCGCATTACCCTTGCCAGCCCCAATAAAGAGGACATGCTGAGCCTGCTCACCCTGCCGGTAATGCCGGAAAAGTTCTGGAAAGATCATAAGCTCAGCGATCCGCTCTCCACCCCACCGCTGGCAGGCGGCCCGTATCGCATCACTCGCTGGCGGATGGGGCAATATGTGATTTATTCCCGGGTAAAAGATTACTGGGCGGCAAACCTGCCGGTAAACCGGGGCCGCTGGAATTTCGACACCCTGCGCTACGACTACTATCTGGATGACAACGTGGCCTTTGAAGCCTTTAAAGCGGGTGCCTTTGATATGCGGATAGAGAGCAGCGCCAAAAACTGGGCCACCCGCTACACCGGGAAGAATTTTGACCGCCACTATATCGTAAAGGAGTCCTTTAAAAATGATTCCGCCCAGGATACGCGCTGGCTGGCGTTTAATATTCAGCGCCCGGTATTTACCGACCGCCGCGTGCGCCAGGCCATCACCCTCGCCTTCGATTTTGAGTGGATGAACAAAGCGCTCTTTTATGGCGCCTACAGCCGTGCCAACAGCTATTTCCAGAATACCGAGTATGCCGCGCAGGGCTACCCGGATGCCGCGGAGCTGACGCTCCTCGACCCATTAAAAGATGCAGTTCCCCCGGAAGTGTTTACGACTCTCTTTCAGCCCCCCGTCTCGAAAGGCGACGGTTTTGATCGTAACAATCTGCTGAAAGCCAGCCAGCTACTGGACGAGGCGGGCTGGGTCATCCGAAATAAACAGCGGGTCAATAAGCAAACCGGCAAACCGCTCAGTTTTGAACTGCTGCTGGCTTCCGGGGGCAACAATCAGTGGGTACTGCCGTTCCAGCACAACCTGGCGCGGCTGGGCATTACCATGAATATCCGCCAGGTGGATAATTCACAGATCACCAACCGGATGCGCAACCGCGATTACGATATGATGCCGCGCCTGTGGCGGGCCATGCCGTGGCCGAGCAGCGATCTGCAGATCTCCTGGGCCTCTCAGTACATTGATTCCACCTACAATTCACCGGGGGTGCAAAACCCGGCGGTGGATAAGCTGATTGCGCAGATCGTCGCCGCGCAGGGGGATAAAGCCAGACTGGTACCGCTTGGCCGGGCGCTGGATCGGGTTCTGACCTGGAACTATTACATGCTGCCCATGTGGTTTATGGGGGAAGACAGGGTCGCTCGCTGGGATAAGTTCGCCCTTCCCGCCCAGCGCCCGGTTTATTCTCTCGGGTTTGATACCTGGTGGTATGACGTTAATAAAGCGGCGAAATTACCCGCCGAACGGCGTTAAGGATACGCAATGGGCGCATATTTACTTCGTCGTTTACTGCTGGTGATCCCCACCCTATGGGCGATCATCACCATCAACTTTTTTATCGTGCAGATTGCTCCAGGCGGCCCGGTGGATCAGGCGATTGCCGCCATCGAGTTTGGTAACAGCGGGACGATGCCCGGCGGAGGCGATGCGGGCATGCGCGCCAGCCACGCCCGCACCGGGGTCGGCAATATCAATGAGAGCCACTATCGCGGCGGGCGCGGGCTCGATCCGGAGGTGATCGCCGAGATCACCCAGCGGTACGGCTTCGACAAACCGATCCATGAGCGCTACTTCAAAATGCTGGGCGACTATCTGCGCTTCGATTTTGGCGACAGCCTGTTTCGCAGCGCGTCGGTGCTGCATCTGATCAAAGAGAGCCTGCCGGTCTCCATTACCCTGGGGCTATGGGGAACGCTGATCATCTATCTGGTCTCCATTCCGTTAGGTATTCGTAAGGCGATGGATAATGGCAGCCGGTTCGACATCTGGAGCAGCACCTTCATTATTATTGGCTATGCCATTCCGGCATTCCTGTTTGCCGTCCTGCTGATCGTCTTTTTCGCCGGGGGTAGCTACTTCGATCTCTTCCCGCTGCGCGGGCTGGTCTCGACCGATTTCAGCAGCCTGCCGTGGTACAAAAAGATAACCGACTACCTGTGGCACATTACCCTGCCGGTGCTGGCGACGGTGATCGGCGGCTTTGCGGCCCTGACCATGCTGACCAAAAACGCCTTTCTTGATGAGATCCGCAAGCAGTACGTGGTCACCGCCCGCGCGAAGGGGGTGAGCGAGCGACGCATCCTGTGGAAACATATTTTTCGCAATGCCATGCTGCTGGTCATCGCCGGTTTCCCGGCCACCTTTATCAGCATGTTCTTTACCGGCTCCCTGTTAATTGAGGTGATGTTCTCCCTTAACGGCCTGGGTCTGCTGGGCTACGAGGCCACCGTCTCGCGGGATTACCCGGTGATGTTTGGCACGCTCTATATTTTCACCCTGATTGGCCTGCTGCTGAATATCCTCAGTGATATCTGCTATACGCTGGTCGATCCGCGTATTGATTTTGAGGGTCGCTGATGCTGCGCTTAAGCCCCGTCAACCAGGCCCGCTGGGCTCGCTTTCGTCACAACCGCCGCGGCTACTGGTCGCTGTGGATTTTCGCCCTCTTTTTTGCGCTGAGCCTCTGTTCGGAGATCATTGCCAACGACAAACCGCTGCTGGTGCACTTTAACGATCGCTGGTACGTGCCGGTTTTGAAGAATTACAGCGAGAGCGACTTTGGCGGCCCCTTTGCCACCGAGGCGGATTATCAGGACCCGTGGCTACAGGCGCAATTGAATGAGCACGGCTGGGTGCTCTGGACGCCGGTCCGCTTTGGCGCCAACAGCATTAACTTTGCCACTACCACCCCGTTCCCGTCGCCACCCTCGGCACAAAACTGGCTGGGTACCGATGCCAACGGCGGCGATGTGCTGGCGCGTATTCTGTACGGTACCCGCATTTCTATACTGTTTGGCCTGCTGCTGACCCTGTTTTCCAGCGTCATGGGAGTGCTGGCCGGGGCGATCCAGGGCTATTACGGCGGCAAGATTGATCTCTGGGGACAGCGGTTTATCGAAGTGTGGTCCGGCATGCCAACGCTGTTTTTAATTATTCTGCTCTCAAGCGTGGTGCAGCCTAACTTCTGGTGGCTACTGGCTATCACGGTGCTGTTTGGCTGGATGGCGCTGGTAGGGGTGGTGCGGGCGGAGTTTCTGCGCACCCGCAACTTCGACTACATTCGCGCCGCCCAGGCGCTGGGGGTAAGCGATCGCGGGATCATTTTCCGCCACATGTTGCCTAATGCGATGGTCGCCACCCTCACCTTCCTGCCGTTTATTCTGTGCAGCTCTATTACCACCCTCACCTCGCTCGATTTTCTCGGCTTCGGCCTGCCGCTGGGCTCGCCTTCTTTGGGGGAGTTGCTGTTGCAGGGCAAAAATAACCTCCAGGCACCGTGGCTTGGGATCACCGCCTTCCTCTCCGTTGCTGTGCTGCTCTCATTGCTGATTTTTATTGGCGAAGCGGTACGCGACGCCTTTGATCCAAATAAGGCGGTTTAAGATGACGCAGCCTTTACTTCACATCGACGCGCTCTCCGTTGCTTTTCGCCAGCAGGGCGAGCTACGCACCGTGGTGAATGATATCTCCCTGAAAATTGACGCCGGCGAGACGCTGGCGCTGGTCGGCGAGTCGGGTTCCGGAAAGAGCGTCACCGCCCTGTCGATCCTGCGTCTGCTCCCCGCCCCGCCGGTGGTCTATCCCCAGGGCGATATCCTGTTTCACGGCCAGTCCCTGCTCCATGCTGACGAGCGCACGCTGCGCGGGGTGCGCGGCAATAAGATCGCCATGATCTTTCAGGAGCCGATGGTATCGCTGAATCCGCTCCATACTCTTGAAAAACAGCTCTACGAGGTGCTTTCCCTGCATCGCGGTATGCGTAAAGAGGCGGCTCGCGGAGAGATGCTGGATTGTCTCGAACGCACCGGGATCCGCAACGCCGCAAAACGGCTTGCCGATTACCCGCACCAGCTTTCGGGCGGTGAGCGCCAGCGGGTGATGATTGCCATGGCGCTGTTGACCCGTCCGGAACTGCTGATCGCCGATGAGCCCACCACCGCGCTGGATGTTACGGTGCAGGCGCAGATCCTGCAGCTATTACGCGAGCTGCGCGACGAGCTGAACATGAGCCTGCTGTTTATCACCCACAATCTCAGCATTGTGAAAAAGCTGGCCGACCAGGTGGCGGTGATGCAGAACGGTCGCTGCGTGGAGCAGAACCGCGCCGCGCCGCTGCTTGCCGCACCGCAGCATCCCTATACCCAACGCCTGCTCAACAGCGAGCCCGCAGGGGATCCCGTCCCACTGCCGCAAGATGTTCAGCCGCTGCTGCGGGTCAAGGATCTCTCGGTGGCGTTTCCGCTACGTAAAGGCATCCTGCGCCGGGTGGTGGATAACAAGCAGGTGCTGAACAACGTCAGCTTTACCCTGCGCCCGGGTGAGACCCTGGGGCTGGTGGGTGAGTCTGGCTCCGGCAAGAGCACCACCGGGCTGGCGCTGTTACGCCTGATCGCCTCGAAGGGGGAGATCCTGTTTGACGACAAACCCCTGCATGAGTGGGATCGCCGCCAGATGTTGCCCGTCCGCCACCGGATGCAGGTGGTTTTTCAGGATCCTAACTCTTCTCTTAACCCGCGCCTCAACGTGCAGCAGATCATTGAGGAGGGGCTGCGGGTACACCAGCCTGGCCTGAGCCTGCAGGCGCGTGAAGAGGAGGTCATTCGGGTAATGGGCGAAGTGGGGCTCGACCCGCAGACCCGGCATCGTTACCCCGCCGCCTTTTCCGGCGGCCAGCGCCAGCGGATCGCCATTGCCCGGGCGCTGATTTTGCGCCCGGAGTTGATAATTCTGGATGAGCCGACCTCATCCCTCGATAAAACCGTGCAGGCGCAAATCCTGGCGCTGCTAAAAGATTTACAGCGAAAACACCGTCTGGCCTATATTTTCATCAGCCACGATTTGCAGGTGGTACGTGCGCTATGTCACCAGGTGATTGTGTTACGTCAGGGAGAGGTGGTCGAGCAGGGAGACTGTCAGCGCGTGTTTGCCGCGCCGACGCAGGAGTATACGCGTCAGCTGTTAGCGTTACGCTGACGCTCAGAAAGGATTCTGGCCAGAAAAAGGCTCGGCGATAGCCACACCGACGTTTTTCAGGCGGCAGGTTGCTGCAAACTCATCCTGGCTTTTCACGAACAGGCACGGCTCGCCTTCGCACTCCAGCACCGAGCTGTAAAGCTCTATGTCCGTCAATGCCTGGCTCAGCTTTTCCATCAGCGGCCATGCGTTGCCCTCTTCCGGGCTCAGCAGTTTGAGCGCCACCAGACAATTATCAGGGGTTGTTCCACTTTGCGGAATCGGTTCAACCTTCGAGCCTGCAAAACCAGCCGACCAGCGATAGCTCTGCGGCAAGCGATGCACAATTGAGAGCTGTAATGTATTCACGTTTATTCCCCGGAAGCAAATTTACTTCACAATCTATTTACATTTATAGTAACACAACATTAACCGCCTGCTCTGTTTTTAATAAGAAAACGCTTACACCCACTATTCATGGGTGCAGGGGCCTTGTTTTTCAGGGCTTTCTGACGGTGTTTCAGGTTTATAGCGGCGCTATATGTACCCGTTTCTGTGATCTAACACAACCTTTTTAACTACAAAGATGTGACTATTTACACAAATAGATTTTACATAAAAGAAACAAACAAGAGGTCAAAGAACCGCCTTTTAATTGACCTGCATCAAAAAAGGGCCCCGACAGGGCCCTTTTTTGTGCATCATTTCACCAATTTCTTTGGCCGGCTGGCATAAAGGCAGAAAAGAATCGAGCCGGTGGCGCACAGCGCGATTGACCAGAGCATCGGCCAGGCGCTGTTAAACGTCGCCAGTGAAAGCAACGCGCCGACAATGGCGCCGATACCAAAGCGGAAGGTCCCCGCCAGTGAAGAGGCGGTACCGGCCATATGCGGGAACTCGTCGAGGATGACCGCCATAGCGTTGGACGAGACCATCGATATACAGCCAACAAAGGCCGCAATACCGATTACCAGCGCCCAGAATCCGATATCAAAGTAAGCGGTTACCACCATCCACACCGCCATCACAAACTGGATCCACAGCCCGATACGGAACATATTCAGCGCCCCTACCCGGCGCACGAAGCGGCTGTTGATCATCGTCAGCACGAAGATGAATACCACGTTCAGCGCGAAATAGTAGCCAAATTGCTGCGGTGAGACATGGTTAAGCTCAATGTAGACAAACGGCCCGGCGCTGAGGAATGAGAACATCCCGGCAAAGCTGAAACCGCTGGCCAGCATGTAGCTCAGCACGCGCTTATGGCGAAACAGCGAGGCAAAGTTGCCAAGCGTGGTGCGAATATGAAACTTCTGCCGGTGTTGTGCAGGCAGGGTCTCTTTAATAAAGAAGAAGATCATTGCCGAGGCCAGCAGGGCCGCCAGCGCCAGGATCCAGAAAATAGCGTGCCAGCTAAACCAGACCAGCACCGCTCCCCCGACCATCGGCGCCACCAGCGGCGCGACGGTGGTCACCAGCATGACGAATGACATCATGCGGGAGAACTCCTCCTTCGGGTAGATATCGCGCATCAGGGCATTGATGACCACGCTTGCCGCCGCAGCCGCCAGGCCGTGGAAGAAACGCATCACAATAAGGTAATCGACAGATTGCGCCATCGCGCAGGCCATCGCCGCGCCGGCGAATACCAGCGTACCGCCCAGCACCACCGGTTTGCGCCCCAGGCTGTCGGCCATTGGCCCGTAAAGCAGCTGACCGAGGGCAAAACCGAGAATATAGCTGCTGAGGGTCATCTGCACGCTGCCTGCCGGCACGCCAAACTGCTCGGCGATCACCGGCAGTGCGGGCAGATACATGTCGATGGACAGCGGCATCAGCATGGCCAGCAGGCCAAGAATAAAAACAATGCTGAACGACGAGTGTGGCCTGGTGGTCACAATTAACTCCTGAAATTAGCGTGAAGAGAGGCCAACGCTGGCAATTTCTTCTCCCGTCAACGGGCGGTATTCTCCTGGCTCAAGGTCCGGGTCGAGAGCGATAGCCCCGATCCGTTCGCGATGCAGACCGACCACGTGATTTCCCACGGCGGCAAACATGCGCTTCACCTGATGATAGCGCCCTTCACTGATGGTCAGACGCACTTCGGTTGGGGTAATAACTTCCAGCACGGCGGGTTTGGTCAGATCTTTTTCATTATGCAGCTGGACGCCGTGGGCGAACTGCTCTGCCGTACTGTCGCTCACCGGATTTTCCAGCGTCACCCGGTAGGTCTTTTCGCAATGGTGGCGCGGTGAGGTGATGCGGTGTGACCACTGACCGTCGTCGGTCATCAGCACCAGGCCGGTGGTGTCGATATCCAGACGCCCGGCAGCATGCAGTTTGTGAGCGACCGGCTCATCGAGAAAATAGAGCACGGTGGGATGGTCGGGGTCTTCGGTGGAGCAGACATAGCCTTGCGGTTTATTGAGCATGAAGTAGCGCGGGCCGTTCTGCTGGGTCAGCGAGTTGCCTTCATACTCCACCTGATGCTCAGGCTGGAGTTTAAACGCGCTGTCTCGCACAATGTCGCCATCCACGGTAACGTGGCTGCCGCGGATCAGACGCCCGGCAATAGCGCGGCTTACGCCGAGTTGCTGAGCGATAAACTTATCAAGTCGCATGAAATATTTTAAACCTTACAGGTGCCAGGAGCCGGACAATGCGTCCGGAAAAGAAGCAGTCAGGAACAGTCCAGTATAACGGGCTCTGTGCGCCACTCAAGGGAAAAAGTTTCGTGGCATAATATGAGCGAGATAACCAAACCGAGACCCCATGACCTTTACACTTCGCCCCTACCAGCAGGAAGCCGTGGACGCTACCCTCGCCCACTTTCGTCAGCATAAAGAACCGGCGGCCATTGTCCTGCCCACCGGCGCGGGCAAAAGTCTGGTGATCGCCGAGCTGGCGCGCCTGGCCCGGGGCCGCGTGCTGGTGCTGGCGCACGTCAAAGAGCTGGTGGCGCAGAACCATGCCAAATATCTGGCGCTGGGTCTGGAGGCTGATATTTTTGCCGCCGGCCTACAGCGTAAAGAGAGCCACGGTAAAGTGGTCTTTGGCAGCGTGCAGTCGGTGGCGCGCAATCTGGATAAATTCCAGAGCGAGTTCTCCCTGCTGATTGTCGATGAGTGCCACCGTATCAGCGATGATGACGATAGCCAGTATCAGCAGATCCTGACCCATTTGAAAAATGTTAATCCGCAGATCCGCCTGCTGGGGCTTACCGCCACCCCGTTCCGCCTCGGTAAGGGCTGGATTTATCGCTTTCATTACCACGGCATGGTGCGCGGCAATGAAAAGGCGCTCTTCCGCGACTGCATTTACGAGCTGCCGCTGCGCTACATGATCAAACATGGCTACCTGACGCCACCGGAACGGCTGGATATGCCGGTGGTGCAGTATGATTTCAGCCGGTTGCAGGTGCAGAGTAACGGCCTCTTCAGCGAGGCGGATCTTAACCGCGAGCTGAAAAAACAGGATCGTATTACCCCGCATATCATCAGCCAGATCATGGAGTTTGCCGCCACGCGTAAAGGGGTGATGATTTTTGCCGCCACCGTGGAGCACGCCCGGGAGATCACCGGCCTGCTCCCCGCCAGCGAGGCCCGGCTTATCACCGGCGAAACGCCAGGCAGCGAGCGCGATCGGCTGATTGAGGCGTTTAAGGCGCAGCAGTTCCGCTATCTGGTCAATGTGTCAGTGCTTACTACCGGCTTTGATGCCCCGCACGTGGATCTGATTGCCATTCTGCGCCCGACCGAATCCGTCAGCCTTTACCAGCAGATTGTTGGCCGCGGCCTGCGCTTAGCCCCCGGGAAAACCGACTGCCTGATCCTGGATTATGCCGGGAACCCGCACGACCTGTATGCCCCGGAGGTGGGTACGCCAAAAGGCAAAAGTGACAACGTGCCGGTACAGGTGTTTTGCCCCGCCTGCGGCTTTGCCAATACCTTCTGGGGTAAAACCACCGCCGACGGCACGCTAATCGAACACTTTGGCCGTCGCTGCCAGGGCTGGTTTGAAGATGACGAGGGCCATCGCGAACAGTGTGACTATCGCTTCCGCTTTAAAAACTGCCCCCAGTGCAACGCCGAGAACGATATCGCCGCCCGCCGCTGCCGCACCTGCGATGCGGTGCTGGTCGATCCCGACGATATGCTGAAAGCGGCCCTGAAGCTGAAGGACGCCCTGGTGCTCCGCTGCAGTGGGATGGCGCTGGCACACGGTGCCGATGACAAAGGCGAATGGCTCAAAATCACCTACTACGATGAAGATGGCGCCGATGTAAGTGAGCGCTTCCGTCTGCACACACCCGCCCAACGCACCGCCTTTGAACAGCTGTTTATCCGCCCGCATACCCGCACGCCGGGCGTGCCGCTGCGCTGGATCACCGCGGCGGATATCGTTCATCAACAGCCGCTGCTGCGCCACCCCGATTTTGTGGTGGCGCGGAAAAAAGGGCAGTTCTGGCAGGTGCGAGAAAAAGTGTTTGATTATGAGGGCCGCTTCCGCCGTGCCAATGAATTGCGGGGATAGCGGGACTTTTCATTGATGTGAAAGCCATTTGAGTATAAAATGCCGCCCGCTTCACATCCGTGAGGCAGAACACTCACCTGTTGCTGGGTCGCCTGTAGCAGGATTTTTTATACAGAGAGAAATCAATGTTCACTATCAATGCAGAAGTACGTAAAGAGCAGGGTAAGGGTGCGAGCCGCCGCCTGCGCGCAGCTAACAAATTCCCGGCCATCATCTATGGCGGCGAAGCTGCTCCTGTCGCAATCGAACTGGACCACGACAAAGTGTGGAACATGCAGAACAACGCTGAATTCTACAGCGAAGTGCTGACTCTGGTTGTTGACGGTAAAGAAGAGAAAGTTAAAGCTCAGGCAGTACAGCGTCACGCTTTCAAGCCAAAACTGACTCACATCGACTTCGTTCGCGCGTAATCGCAAACTTGTCGAAAAAAAACCCCGCATTGCGGGGTTTTTTTATGGCCGTTATTTGCCGCCAGAGGTGCGACGCTGCAGCTGATCCCGCAGATTTGGCGGCGTGCCTTTAATGGTCAGCGTGTCGGTCGCCGGATCCCAGAAAATGCGCTCGCCGAGCAACATGGCATCAAAGTTGATGGTTAATCCGCCGCCGCTACCGGCAAATTTGGTGAGCTGACGCAGCGTACTGCGATCCGCCGGGAAGCTCTCTTCCAGCTCGTAGCCTTTCTCCGCCGTAAAGTCCTGGAAGCTCACCTCGCTGACGCCCGCCAGCTCTTTGGAGAGCGATTCCAGTTCAATCTCTTCGCCCGCCTGTAGCTGTTCGTTGCAGTAGGCATAAACCTGCTGGCGCACGTTCTGGCGTTCCGCTTTGTCCAGCTCGGCTTCTGCGGTGAAGTCATCCACCGCCTGCAGCAAACCTTTATTCTGCGCTTTGGCATTCAGCCCTTCGCTGGCGCCGAGGAAATCCATAAAGAAGTCGGCCACCTTGCGCCCTACCCGGCCTTTCAGGAAGGTCAGATAGCGGGTGGATTCAGGATTGGTTTCCCATTCGGTCAAATCGATGCGCGCCACGATATCCGCGTGGTTGATGTCCAGATAGTGGGTCGAGCTGATATCCAGTTGCTCGTTGACGCGCATGCTGCTTAAGTTGTTCAGCACCGCCACCAGCAGGTACTCGACCGCCAGGTAACGATAGTGGCAGAACAGGACGATGCCGCCGTCGGCAAAGGGGTATTTTGCCAGCTCATCGCGCAGGCGACCGGTGGCGGCCCGGCTGAACGCGAGAAAATCGTCTTCACCCTGACGCTGCTGGCGCAGCGCCTGCGCCAGTTCGCTCTCGTCGCTGAACAGGCCGTAGGCTTTGTTTTTGGCACTGTAAACCCGATGCAGCTCCGCCATCATGTCAACAACGGTAGGCGTCGGCTCCAGTAACGAATCGCGCAGCACCAGCTCAAGGGTTTGCTCATCACGCTTGATAAGCTGGTGCAGAGCAATCTGGTTGATATCCAGACTCATGTTAAACTCTCCTTTTAGACCGGGCCGTATTCAACCACCCCCCAGTCATGTATGCAACCGAAGATAAAAAAGGGGAAAAAAAGCTGTTGCTACGTTAATATGTTGCCCTTTCCTCCACAAACAGATTTAGATTTATGCCACAACTCTCCCGCTACAGTGATGAACACGTTGAACAAATGCTCAGTGAGCTGCTCAACGTACTGGAAAAACATAAGGCGCCGACCGACCTTTCCCTGATGGTTCTGGGAAATATGGTGACTAACCTTATCAATACCAGCGTTGCGCCGGCCCAGCGCCAGGCGATCGCGAAATCTTTCGCTCAGGCCTTACAGTCCTCGGTTAACGACGACCAGGCGCACTAAGGGAAACAAACGACAGTTTATGGTGACGAATCGTCAGCGCTACCGTGAAAAAGTCTCCCAGATGGTTAGCTGGGGGCACTGGTTTGCCCTGTTTAACATTCTGCTGGCGATGGTGCTTGGCAGTCGTTATCTGTTTGTCGCCGACTGGCCGACGACGCTTGCCGGACGGGTCTTCTCCTGGATAAGCGTCATTGGCCATTTCAGCTTTCTGGTCTTCTCCACCTATTTACTGATCCTCTTCCCGCTGACGTTTATCGTCATGTCACAGCGGCTGATGCGGTTTATCTCCGCTATCCTCGCCACCGCAGGCATGACGCTGCTGCTGATCGACAGCGAAGTCTTTACCCGTTTTCACCTGCATCTTAATCCCGTCGTCTGGGAACTGGTGATCAATCCCGACCAGAACGAAACGGCGCGCGACTGGCAGCTGATGTTTATCAGCGTGCCGATTATCCTGCTGATTGAGATGCTGTTTGCCACCTGGAGCTGGCAAAAACTGCGCAGCCTGACGCGGCGCCGTCGCTATGCCAAACCGGTGGCCGCCCTCTTTTTTGTCGCCTTTATCGGCTCGCATTTTATGTATATCTGGGCGGACGCTAACTTCTACCGCCCCATCACCATGCAGCGCGCGAACCTGCCGCTCTCCTATCCGATGACCGCTCGTCGTTTCCTGGAGAAACACGGTCTGCTGGATGCCCAGGAGTATCAGCGCCGCCTGATTGAACAAGGGGATCCTGAAGCGGTATCGGTACAATATCCGCTGAGCGATCTGCGCTACCGTGACATGGGTCAGGGGCAAAACGTCCTGTTAATCACCGTCGACGGTCTGAACTACTCGCGCTTTGAGAAACAGATGCCAGCCCTGGCGGAGTTCGCCGAGAAGAACATCAACTTTACTCAGCACATGAGCTCCGGTAACTCAACCGATGCCGGGATCTTTGGCCTGTTCTACGGCATTTCACCTGGCTATATGGACGGCGTGCTGTCATCGCGTATCCCTGCCGCGCTCATCACCGGGCTCAACCAGCAGGGCTACCAGCTGGGGCTGTTCTCTTCGGATGGCTTCAGCAGTCCGCTCTATCGCCAGGCGCTGTTGTCCGACTTCTCTCTGCCGACCGCACAAAGCCAGTCCGACGAACAGACCGCCGGGCAGTGGATCAGCTGGCTTCACCGTTACGCGCAGGACGACAACCGCTGGTTCTCCTGGGTTGCTCTGAACGGCACGACGCTGGATGACAGCAACCAGAAAACCTTTAACCGCCGCTATGCGCAGGCCGCAGGCAATGTTGATACCCAGATTGCCCGGGTGCTGGACGCGCTGCGGGAATCGGGCAAGCTGGAGAATACCGTGGTGGTGATCACCGCCGGTCACGGTGTGCCGCTGGGCAGCGAGCGCAACGATGTCGACTGGGCGCGCCCTCGCCTGCATGTTCCGCTGGTGATCCACTGGCCTGGTACGCCATCCCAGCGCATTAACATGCTGACCGATCATAAAGATGTGATGACTACCCTCATGCAGCGTCTGCTCCACGTCAGCACGCCAGCCAATGAGTATTCCCAGGGTCAGGATCTGTTCAGCGCAACGCGTCGTCATAACTGGGTGACGGCTGCCAGCAACAACACGCTGGCCGTTACAACGCCAACCCTGACGCTGGTGCTGAACAGCAACGGTAATTACAAAACCTATAACCCGCAGGGTGAGAAACTCAACGACCAGACGCCGCAGTTAAGCCTGCTGCTACAGGTGCTGACGGATGAGAAACGGTTCATTGCAAATTGATTTAATATTAATCAGTTAGCCAGAACCACCCTTGCATTAAACGCGGAAATAGGTAGTATAAATTTCACGTGTCGGCACGTAGCGCAGCCTGGTAGCGCACTGTCATGGGGTGTCAGGGGTCGGAGGTTCAAATCCTCTCGTGCCGACCAAAATTTCCCCAAAAAAAACCAACCTTCGCGGTTGGTTTTTTTATGCCTGCAAGAGATGGCTAAAAAGCCAGCCCGATGGCAGGCTGGCTTTTGCACGAACATGCTGCTGATTAGATTTCCGGGGTATGCTTGTACCCGGTCAACATCAGTATCAGGCTCTCTTTAGAAGAGGCAGGGCTGAACTGATAGTGATTACCCTGACGGTCGCCACCGATATACCAGGAGATTTCAGTCTTGCCCGCCGCCAGCGCTTTGCGCACCGCCTTGTCGACATCCACCATCCGGTATTCGCGCTTGTTGTTGAGATAGAGCAGCGCATCGGACGAGTAGTTACAGGCCGGACGATTTTTCCAGGTGACGGTGGCGGGATCCCAGTCGTTGCTCGCCGGATAGAAGAAGATCTGATCCGCGCCGTTAGCCTCGACTTTTCCGCCATAGATCCGCACCCGGTATTTGAACAGAGAAGGATCCTGGCCTTCAGGCAGCGCAGGGATCGTAAACTTAACCAGACTCATCGTTTCGCTGTTACGGGTGCGGCCGCCGTTTTTCCAGTTATCCTGCACCAGCAAGGTCTGCGCCCCAGGTACCGGGGTATCTGGCGTCTCGCTACTCACCCAGACGTTTGCCAGCGCCTTTGAATAGCCGTAGGGGACGTTAGTGCCGCAGTCCATGCCCTGATTCATGCACATCTCAGTCATAAAGCGGGCACCCTCTTCAGTCCAGCCATTCATAAAGTCGGCGTGGGCGGTATAGAGGCTGCCCCAGTGCTCTTCGCGCACATCGCCATTCATGGTGGGATCGAGCGACAGCTGGGCTTTCGCGGTATCCAGGGAGGTGATCCCGTGCAGCACCCAGGCCACGTTCATATTTACCGTCGGGATTTTCACCGGATAGCCGGACGGGCACTGCCCTTTCACATCGTAGGTCGCATTCGCCATGCCATGGTGCGGCTGCAGGTGGATACCATCCCAGCAGTTAGGGAACTGGATCCCGATATTAAACTGCACCGCATCTTTGGCTTTTCTCAGCCCACACACTTCACCGACTTTATTGCTGTAGCCTCTGCCGTTAGCGCATAAAAAGGTTATGCGGGCGTTAGGCCCGGTACCGTGGTGATCGCCCGCCAGCAGCGCCAGCCCTGCCGGAAATGGGCTGAGCGGGAACTGTTCCACGTTAGACGCCTGGTAATAGGTTTTTTGGTAGGCGGGTTGAACCACCGTCCCGTCCGGCAGGCGCAGCGACGGCGCCCAGTAAGCTGAGCTGTCGGCTTTGTTATCGCAGGTGGTTTCTGACTGCTTACGCAGTGATTGATAGGTCGAATGGGCGTCCGTGCGGGTGTTGCCGAAAAAGTCGTGCCACATCGCCTGGTTGGTTTTGCCAAACATCATAATGGCGTCATCGCCCAGAGTATGGCTATAAGCACAAACCACGTGCGCCTGCGGGCCTGCATGGGCATAAAGTGACGGCAACAGCAGGGCTGACGCCATCGCGGTATAAAGTGTGGTCCTTTTCATAAGTATCTCCTGATAGAAAGGACCACATTGGTAACAAAACGGCACTCACGCTTCGAATGATTTGCGCAATATTTTTCTGCGCTTGCGCGCTTTACAACGCCGCGGGGGGTTGCGCAGATATCCCAGCGTCAGCAGGCAGATCGTCGCCCCGGCATAAAAGGTATATTCCGCGCCCCACGTTTCCCAGATGATGCCAGCCCCCAGGCTGGCAACCAGCAGCGCCACGCCGCTCACCATACTGAACAGGCCAAACGCCGTACCGCGCAGGTCGGGGGGTGCCGTCTTCGCAATCATCGCGGTCAGCAGCCCCTGGGTCATCCCCATATGGATGCCCCACAGCGCCACGCCGGCAATAATCCCGATCCAGTGGGTGCTCAGCGCCAGTACAATATCGGCGGCGATCAACACCGCCAGTCCCCACTGGAGCAGGCGCGTATGGCTCATGGCATCGGAGAGTTTGCCAAACGGATAGGCCGAAAACGCGTATAGCAGATTCATGGCGACCATCACCAGCGGGATCAGCGCCAGCGGAATGTCCGCCTGCTGGGCACGCAGCACCAGAAATGCCTCACTGAAACGGGCGAGAGTAAAGACAGCGCCGAGGCCAATTACCCACCAGCAGCTGGCGCCGAGGCGTTTCAGGTTCTCTTTTTTGATGGGATTGGACCGTTTATGGGCAACAGGCGTGGCGGGCTCATGCAGGCCCACAAAGAGCAGTAAGACGGCCAGCACGCCGGGGATGACGGCGATCCAGAAGATAGTGCGGAAATCATCGTTCCACAGCAGCATCATGCCGACCGCCAGCAGTGGGCCGAGAAACGCGCCAATGGTATCCATCGACTGACGCAGCCCGTATGCCGCCCCGCGCAGTTCCGGCGGCGTGACGTCAGCTACCAGCGCGTCGCGGGGGGCACCGCGGATCCCCTTTCCTACCCGATCAATCAGACGCGCCCCGAGGATCATCCCCGACGACGAGGCGATCGCAAACAGCGGCTTACTGGCCGCACCCAGACCGTAGCCCAGCAGCGCCAGCCCTTTGCGTTTCCCCAGATAGTCGCTGATGGCACCGGAAAAAACCTTAATGATAAGCGCGGTGGCTTCCGCCAGCCCTTCAATCAGGCCAATGAAAATGACGCTGGCGCCCAGGGTGGTCACCATAAAGAGCGGCAGCAAGCTATGGATAATTTCCGATGAAATATCCATCAGCATACTGACGCCGCCAACAACCCAGACCCCTTTTGGGATCCGGCTCAGCGTGGAAAACCGGGAAACCATGCTCCACTCCTGTAAACGGGGAAAAAATCATTTAACCCGAAAACGGCACAGGAGTGAAACAGGCATTAATCGCGTTGGCGACTCAGTGTTTATCGCTCCCGCCGAGGAAAAATATGCCCAACGGGATAGCCAGCAGCACGGTAAAGACCGTGCTGTAGACCAGCACCATCGCCGACTGCAGCACGTACATGCTGGTGGTCCACTCCGTCAGTGGGATATTGTACTGCTCAACCACGCCAATAATAGTCACACGGCCTACCCCCATCACCGCGATCAGAAAAACCGTCAGCAGTGCCAGCAGAAATTTTTTCCCCGCCGGGGTGTTGAGTTTATTACGTACCATGCGTGTTTCCTTCACAGATAGATAACAATGATTGCAGCTCACCCTACCACGATCGTTCCCCCGGGGCCAATACAGAATTTAAAACCAAATCACAAGGCACTTACCAGTTATATAAACCAGTTAAAAATAAAATTAAGGTAAAAAACACCATTCATGGTAGTGTATGGCCACCGTTTGACATAAAAAGGAATCACTGTGAAAAACGCCGCTAAAAGTCTCATCACTCTGCTGGCTCTGACCTGCGCCAGCGCATACGCCACCCCTGCTGACCAGCCGCTCAGTAAAACGGCCCCCTACCCGCAGGCGGAACAGGGGATGAAGCGCCAGGTCATTGACCTGCCTGAGCAGAAAGATGAAGCGAATTACAAGGTGGAACTGCTGATCGGCCAGACGCTGGAGGTGGATTGCAACGCGCACCGCCTCGGCGGTCAGTTAACCAGCAAGACGCTGGAAGGCTGGGGATATGACTATTACATCTTTGATAAGGTCACTTCGCCGGTTTCCACCATGATGGCCTGTCCGGACGGGAAAAAGACCACAAAATTCATAACCGCGAATCTCGGCGAGCATAGCCTGCTGCGCTACAACAGTAAGTTGCCGATTGTGGTTTATACGCCTGCGAATATCGAGGTGAGATACCGTATCTGGCAGGCTGACGAGAAGGTAGAAAGCGCCGTCACGCGCTAATAAAAAAAGCCGGGTAAATCACCCGGCTTTTTAATATCAGAGTGCGATATCCGCAACCGGTTTGCTTTCCGGCTGGGAGGTCGCCTGTGCCTCAGGCTGAGGCGCCGCATCCGGTGCCTGCGGTTTTTCATACTTCAGCTGCAGCACGCGGCTGGTGTACTCCAGCTCCTGCTCGGTGGCCTCAACGTTGCCGTTCAGCGCCGTACCGTATGAAGGAATAATGGTCTTCAGCTTCGCCTGCCACTCCGGGCTGGCGACTTTGTCTTTAAACACTTTTTCCATCAGGTGCAGCATAATCGGTGCCGCGGTGGAGGCGCCCGGGGAGGCTCCCAGCAGCGCGGCTACAGTGCCTTCTTTATCACTGACCACTTCAGTGCCCAGACGCAGCACGCCGCCTTTTTCCTCATCACGCTTGATGATCTGCACGCGCTGGCCCGCCTGCCACAACCGCCAGTCCGCTTTCTTCGCTTCCGGATAGTACTCTTTCAGCGCCGCAAAGCGATCGTCATCGGAGAGCATCACCTGGCTAATCAGGTATTTCACCAGATCGAAGTTATCCAGACCAACATCAACCATCGGACCCACGTTTGAAGTGGTGGTGGAGCTGAGCAGATCCCACAGCGAACCGTTCTTCAGGAATTTGGTCGAGAAGGTGGCGAACGGCCCGAACAGCACCACGCGCTTACCGTCGAGAACACGTGTATCGATATGCGGCACCGACATCGGCGGTGCGCCCACGGACGCCTGGCCATAGACCTTCGCCAGATGGCGATTCACCACCTCCGGGTTTTCCGACACCAGGAACTGGCCGCCAACCGGGAAGCCCGCGTAATTCTCCGCTTCCGGAATACCGGTCTCCTGCAGCAGCTTCAGCGCCGCGCCGCCCGCACCGATAAAGACAAACTTCGCCTTAATGACGTGCTCTTCTTCATTGTGCTTCAGATCGGCGACGGTCACGCTCCAGGAGTTGTCCGCGTTGCGCTTAAAGCCGCGCACTTCGGTATTCAGCGACAGCGTAAAGTTCTCTTTTTTTTGCAGAGAGCCCACCAGCTGACGGGTGATTTCGCCATAGTTAACGTCGGTACCGATTTCGGTACGGGTGGCCGCCACCTTCTGGTTCGGGTCGCGCCCTTCCATCACCAGCGGCGCCCACTCTTTGATCTGGGCGTGATCTTCGGAGTACTTCATGCCGCGGAACAGCGAGCTTTGCTGCAGAGCAGCATAACGTCCGCGCAGGAAGTTCACATTGTCGTCTCCCCAGACAAAGCTCATGTGCGGGACGGTGTTAATGAAACTGTGTGGATCGTGCAGCACACCGCTGTTCACCTGGTGAGACCAGAACTGACGAGAGATCTGAAACGCTTCGTTGATCTCCACCGCTTTCTCAATGCTGATGGAGCCATCTTTCTTCTGTGGGGTGTAGTTCAGCTCCATTAACGCGGAGTGGCCGGTCCCGGCGTTGTTCCAGCCGTTAGAGCTCTCCTGCGCTACGCCGTCCAGGCGTTCAACCATGGTCATGGACCAGTCCGGTTGAAGCTCCTGCAAATAGGTTCCCAGCGTGGCGCTCATGATCCCGCCACCAATTAACAGAACGTCCGTTTCCTGCTCTTGCGATGCCTGAGCCTTCGCCGCCGTGGAGACAGCACTAAGGCTTGCCGCCGCAGCCAGCAGCAGGGCAGTCATTTTTTTCATAATTAATGCCTTCGTAATACGCGTTTGTTCGCTATTTATGCAGATGAGGTCGAGTGCGGCGCCACGGTAGCAATATTTAAATATTGTTTAAAGGTTAAATAATTATTGTAATTATGATAATTAATGTCGCGGTATTTGTAGGGATATGGCATTTGCTGCGCTGGAAACGCGCGCGATTTCCCGTTACTATGCTGCCCTTTGTGATCGGCCGCACAGATCCAGCCTTCTGCCACTAACCTGCGAAGAATTATGTCTCCTACACACGCTTCTCCCCATACTCTTGCCGTCCTGCGCTCTCCGTCGCTGTTGATGCGTGAAACGCTGGCCGGTGTGATCACCGCTCTGGCGCTTATTCCGGAGGTGATCTCCTTTTCCGTGGTAGCGGGCGTCGATCCGAAAGTGAGCCTTTTTGCCTCGGTGGTGCTGTGCCTGGCGCTGTCGGTGATGGGCGGACGCCCGGCAATGGTGACTGCCGCTGCGGGCTCCGTGGCGCTGGTGATTGGGCCGATGGTGCATCAGCATGGCGCGCAGTATATTCTGCCGGCAGTGCTGCTGGCGGGGCTTATCCAGATCCTGTTCGGCGCGCTGGGAATGGCGCGTCTGATGCGTTTTATTCCCCAGGCGGTGATGACCGGGTTTGTTAACGCCCTCGGGATCCTGATTTTCTTTGCCCAGGTGCCGCATTTCTGGAGCAGAAGCCCGCTGATTGTCGGCCTGTTCGTCCTGACCCTGCTGATTGTGCTGTGGGCGCCCCGCTACATTAAAAGTATCCCTTCCCCGCTGATCGCGATTGTGGTCCTGACGCTCTATACCGTCACCAGCGGCCAGCTGCTGCCGACCGTGGGGGATGAAGGGTCAATTGGCGGCGGGCTGCCGGGGATCACCCAGATGCTGGTGCCGCTGAATCTGCACACCCTGAGCATTATCTGGCCCTGCGCCCTGAGTATCGCCTTTGTCGGCCTGATGGAGTCGCTCCTGACCGCGAAGCTGGTGGATGAGCTGACGGCAACCCCGTCCAGCAAGCGCCGCGAGAGCATGGGGCTGGGCGTGGCCAATATCATGGCGGGCTTCTTTGGCGGGATCGCCGGTTGCGCGATGATCGGTCAGACCATTGTTAACGTCGAAATGGGCAAAGGCCGCAGCCGCGTCTCCACCTTTGCCGCCGGGCTGGTACTGCTGGTGCTGGTTACCGCCCTGAGCGAAGTGATGGCGAAAATTCCGATGGCGGTGCTGGCGGGGATCATGGCGATTGTCGCCATTAAGACCTTCAACTGGCAGAGCATTCGCCCTGCCACGGTGAAAGGCGCGCCGGTTGCGGAAACGCTGGTGATGCTGGTGACCGTCGGGGCCACCGTTTCAACCGGCAACCTGGCAATTGGCGTGGTAGGCGGGATTATCATGATGGTGATCCTCCCTGCCCGCCTGCGACGCAAACACGCCGTTACAGCAGAAACAGTGTCGCCAGCCCAAGAAAAATAAAGAAGCCGCCAGTATCGGTAATGGCGGTGATCATCACGCTCGACCCCACTGCGGGGTCGCGCCCGAGGCGGGTCATGATCATCGGGATGAGAACGCCCATCGTCGCCGCCACCAGCAGGTTCAGCACCATCGCCAGAGTCATTACCCCACCCAGCGCCATATCGCCGTACAGCCACCAGGTCACGCCCCCCATGATGCCGCCCCACACCAGGCCATTAATCAGCGCCACGCCGAGCTCACGCAGGATCAGAAAGGTAAAGTTGCCCGGCTGAATATGCTGAAGCGCCAGGGCGCGCACGATCATGGTGATGGTCTGATTACCGGTATTGCCGCCAATGCCCGCCACGATGGGCATCAGCGAGGCCAGCGCCACCAGCTGGGAGATGGTGTGTTCAAATCCGTCAATGACACGTGAAGCGATGAAGGCGGTGCAGAGGTTGATCGCCAGCCACGCCCAGCGGGTTTTCACCGCCTTGCTCACCGGGGCATAGACATCCTCTTCGGCACTTAACCCGCCGAGGGCACGCATATCGTTATCGGTCTCTTTGTAGACCACGTCGACGATCTCATCGATGGTCAGGCGCCCCAATAGCTTACCCGCCGGGTCTACTACGCCCGCGCTGAGAAGGTTGTCACGTTCAAAGGTGCGGGCGGCTTTTTCGGCGTCATCTTCCGGGGAAAAGAGCATCGGCTGCGTTTCCATCACCTCGCTGACCAGGGTCTGAGTGCTGTTAAGCAGGATGGTCTGTAGCTCAAGCTCGCCGAGCAGGGTTTTATCCCGTGAGGTCACAAACAGCTTATCGGTGTTCTTTGGCATTTTGCCCAGACGTCGCAGGTAGCGCTGGACCGCGCCCAGCGTGACGTCAGGGCGCACCGTAATGACGCTGAACTCCAGGATTGCGCCGACGCGGTCCTGCTCATAGTGCATCACCTGTTGGACCCGGGCACGATCCTGAGGCGGCAGCGACGCCAGCAACTGTCCGGTCAGGTTGCGCGGCAGGTGCTGGACCATGTAGAGCTGGTCGTCGATATCCAGGGTGCGTACCGCGTCGAGAATGGCCTGGTCGCTCATCTCGTCGATCAGATCGTCCCAGACGTTTTCAGAGGCTTCCAGCAGTACCTGACCGCGCTCGTGATCCTCTACCAGCCGCCACAAAGCGTGGCGCTCTTCCGAGGGCAGCGCTTCGAGGGTGTCGGCGAGATCCGGCGGCGGCAAATGGGCTACCAGCGCCCCTACCTCAGCAATATCGTCGGCTAACGTCCCGACATCATATTGCTCAGCCAGGGTCAGTTTACCCAGCAGGGTGGAAGTGAGCGCTTTGTCGGTGGTCATCAGCCAGATCAGGCGCGCACGCTCTTCATCGCGCAGCCTTGCGCTGTTTTTGGTTAATCCAGACATTAAATATCAATCCATTAAATAAGTTGGCATTAAGCATAGCGTGGGGTTGTGTAAATTTTAATAAACGGATGAGAGGAGAGGTTAAAAAAACAGCAGGCGGGGAAAACAAGATCGCAGGCCGGGTGAGGCGAAGCCGCCACCCGGCACAGTTACGCTCAGGCGGTACGGGCTACCGCATCACGCGACGCGGCATCACGCTCAGCGCCGGTCAGTTCCGTCAGCTGGCCGCTGCGCATCTCAAGCAGACGGTCAGCATGGATAAAGTAGTGGTCGTCATGGCTGATGGCGAAGATGGTTTTGCCCATCTGCTGCATCAGCGGCAGCAGCACCTGGTAAAACTCGCGACGGAAATGTGGGTCCTGGTCGGCAGCCCACTCATCCAGCAGAATAATGTCACGCTCTTCCGCCAGCGCCAGCAGCAGCGCCACGCGCTTCTTCTGCCCTTTTGACAGCTTGAGGTTGAGGATTTTACCATCCTGTAGCTCCAGCTTGTGGGACATCTGCAGATGCGCCAGCCACTTCTCCACCAGCGCCGGATCGGCCTGCTTGCCTTCCGGGCCCAGCAGCTGATCGAACAGCCAGACGTCGGTAAACACCGCCGAGAAGAGCTTGCGGTAATCCTCCGGTTTTTCAGCGCTGAGCGGTTTACCGTCCAGCAGGATCTCGCCTGACTGGGGCTGATACAGGCCGGTCAGCAGCATCGCCAGCGTCGATTTGCCGCTGCCGTTGCCGCCAATCAGGAACAGCAGCTCACCGCGCTTAAGGGTTAAATTTACCGGCCCGACGGAAAATGCATTGTCCTGGTACTGGAAGGTGACATTGCGCAGCTCCAGCGTCTGCCAGTTTGGGAAGGCCTCAGGGCGCGGGAACTCAGGTTTGTACGGCGCCAGGGCAAACTTGCGCAGTTTGTTAAAGGCCACCTGGGCGCTGAGCAGGGTCGGCAGCGCACCGACAGCCGAGAGCAGGGGCGTGCGCAGGAACAGCAGCGTCAGCGAATAGGTCGCGGCGACGTTGGTATCCGCCCAGCCGAGGCTATTTGCCATCCAGAAGACCAGGCCAATCGCCCCCAGCATCATGATATTCGACCAGTTGACCGCGCTCAGGTGGAAGGTATCGGCCCGCACGATATGGTGGCGATACTCACGGGCATCCGGAATATAGAGATTATTGAAGATGTGCTCGGCGCGCTCGCGGTTCAGGGTCAGCTCTTTGCGCCCTTCCAGCACCGTCTGATAGTCGTTGTAGAGCTTATCTTCGGTTTCGCGCAGCACCGCCATATGTTTGTAGACGCGCGACACCAGCAGGTAGCCGCCCCAGATGGTGATCGCAATCCACAGGGCAGTGATGGCCAGCATTTTGGTGGAGAGCCAGGCCAGATAGGCCGCCGATCCAAAGGTCAGGATGATCCCCTGCACCAGCTCCGGCAGACGCACAAAGGCGATGGTGATCGAACGTACGTCGCTAGTCAGTCCGGCCAGCAGCGAGGCGCTGCCCAGTTGCTCGACGCGTTCAACCTGAGTATCCAGAATCCGCTTGATGAACTCGCTGCGCAGGCGGTAGACAAAGTGGTGACCGAGCGTCGTGAGCGCCAGCTGCGAGCCGAGGGTGACGGCCATCAGCAGGACCAGCAGGCCGAGAAATTCCGGCAGCACCATCAGGGTGGTATCAACAGTTTCAATCAAACGCAGGTTGATAAAGGCGATAAGCCCAATACCCAGCGCGGCGCTGAGCAAGCTCAATGCCATCACCGCGATAAACGGCCAGCGGTATTGGCGCCAGACCAGTAACAGGAGTTCCATGCAGAGCAATCCAGACAAGAAAAAACAGCCAGCAGTGTAAACTGCTCGCCGTTTACATCAAGAATAATTCTTATTTTTATTCGCTATCCGCCGCCTGGCGGAAGGTCAGGTTGTAGCGACAGTCGCCGGTAAGAGGATGCGTACCAGGCTTAAGCGGCTGAATACCATGATAAAACAGTCGTGATGCCCCACCCCAGACCACCACGTCGCCATGCTCCAGCAGCAGACGTTTAAGGGGATCGTTACGCCGTAATCCGCCAAACTGGAATACCGCCGGCAGGCCGAGGGAGACTGAGACAATCGGCGCCCGCAGGTCCGCTTCATCTTTATCCTGATGCAATGAGAGCTTAGCCCCAATCGCGTAGCGGTTGATGAGACAGGCGTCCGGCTGGAACTCAGGGTAGCCCGCCGCGCAGGCAGCATCGTGGCACAGGGTAGCGAACGCCTCCGGCATCGGCGGCCAGAGGGCGTCGGTAAGCGGGTCTTTTGGGGAGTAGAGATAGCCCCGCTGATTGGTGGTCCAGCCCAGCCCGCCGCAGTTGGTCATTGCCACCGACATGGTGTAGCCCCCGGGGGTGACCATCTGGCGGAACGGCGAGACGGTAGCCACCTGTTCGATTGCCTGCATTAATGCAGGCGCCCCAGCCCGGGCGAAGCGGCGCAGGATCACCGCACCGGGCGCCAGCGGCTCCTGCCAGGGTTGTTCATCTGCAAAGAGATCGAGCATCACACCTCCTCTTTTTTCGCTTCCCGACGCAGCAGCGCCGCTTTGCGGGCCGTGCCCCAGCGGTAGCCCGAGAGCCCACCATCACTACGCACCACCCGGTGACAAGGGATGATAACCGCCAGCGTGTTGGCGGCACAGGCCCGGGCCACCGCCCGCACCGCGCCAGGATGGCCAATGGCGTTTGCCACCTGTTGATAGCTTGCCGTCTCGCCGCTACGTATGGCTCGCAGAGCTTGCCAGACCTGGCGCTGAAAAGCGGTGCCGCGAATATCCAGCGGCAGGGGGAGCGCCACGGCGTGGTTATCCACGCTGGCGATCACCCGGGCGACGCGGGCGGCAAAGGCGGCATCTGCCTGTTCCCGCCGGGCGTGAGGAAAAAGGGTCTCCAGCTCGGCAATCAGCGTGCTGTCGTCATCGCCGGGTAAAATGGCGCAGATCCCCCGCACGCTCTCCGCCACCAGGCACCGCCCCAGCGTACAGTCGCTCAGGGCGTAGCGCACGGTGGTCTCTTCCCCGCCGTTGCGGTACTGCTTCGCGGTCATCCCCAGCGTGGCATCGGCGTTGCGATAGTAGCTGCTGCTGTCGGGGAAACCCGCTGCCAGCACGGAGTCGGTAATTTTATCCCCCTGCGCAAGGGCATGGCGTAGCCGTTTCGCCCGGGCCGCCTGCTGCCAGGCTTTCGGGGTCATTCCGGTCGAGGATTTGAACAGACGATGAAGATGATACGGGCTCATCGCCACCTGCTGCGCCAGCTGCTCAAGGGTCAAAGGTTGCTCCTGCTCCAGCAACCGGCAGGCTTTTTCGATGGTGGCGGCGCGCTGCGCCTGCGGGTCCTGTTGATCCGGGCGACAGCGTTTGCAGGGGCGAAAACCCGCCAGCTCCGCACGGTGGGCATCAGGATAAAAGCGGACATTCTCACGCAGAGCATGGCGAGCCCGGCAGGAGGGACGGCAGAAGATGCCGGTGGTCTGCACGGCAAACACAAACTGACCATCGGCACTCTCATCGCGGGCCAGCACCGCCAGCCAGCGTTCATCATCATTATTCAGGTTCGGCTTTTTCATGATCGGCTCCTACTGTAAGCATACTCATAGCCTGCCTGAGCGCCAGCCGACAAAAACCCGCAACCTTGCTTTTTAATTCTTCCCGTTAACGAGGAAACTGGCGAACTGCGGGGACATCCAGGTTTTGAAGCCCTCCCCTTCCCGGGTGATCATATAGACAGCCAGCCCTTGCTGACGCACGACCTCTTTGGCTTTTTCCGTCCCCAGCACCATCAGGCCGGTATCCCAGGCATCGGCCTCCAGGGCCGTCGGGGAGATTACCGTCACCGACACCAGGTTGTGGGTAATCGGACGGCCGGTCTGCGGATCGATTACGTGCGAAATGCGTTTTCCGTCCAGCTCATAATAGTTGCGGTAGCTGCCGGAGGTGCTGATCCCGTGGCCGTTGATATCGAGAATGGCCTGCACGGCGTTTTGCTCATCGGTCGGCTTCTGGATCGCCACGCGCCAGGGCTTATCGCTGGCGTTCATGCCCCGGCTGACCAGCGCCCCGCCTACCGACACCAGATAGCGCGAGATCCCCTCTTCGGCCATTAGCCGGGCCAGGTGATCGGCGGCGTAGCCTTCGCCCACCGTGGAGAGATCGACAAACAGATCGGGAATATCTTTTTGCAGATACTGCTGGCCGGACTGATTAATCACGGACAGATGCTGCAGCCCCGTTTGCGCCCGGGCATCGTCAATCTGCGCCTGATCGGGGGTTTTCACCGGCTGCTTGTTTGGGCCAAAGCCCCAAAGGTTAACCAGGGGACCGACGGTAATATCCATTGCGCCGTTAGTTTTGTAGCCCACCCGCAGCGATTCGGTGACAATGTCCGCCATCGCTTCGCTCACCGGCCAGGGCGACGTACTCTTCGACTGATTAAAGCGCATCAGCGCGGAGTCGTTTTTATAGGTGGACATCAGTTGGTCATCGCCGTCCAGCTGAGCCTGGATCTTCCCGCGCAGCTCTTCCGCCCGGGCAGCGGAGAGATCGATGGCGCTGACGCGCCAGAAGGTGCCCATCGTTTTCCCTTCCAGCACCGTCGCGGCGGCGGTTTCGTTCTTTGCAGAGGGAGCAGGTGCGTCACACGCGGTCAGCATAAAAAGTGTTGCCAGCAAGCCGACACGTAAAAAAGTAATTTCCATTCGTTATTATCCTCAAGCCTGAGACCGGCAAGAGTACACCAAAAAGCAGGCTTTGTAAGGGCCTGACGGTAAAACCAAAAAAAGGGGCCATTTGGCCCCTTTCGCAAGAGTACGTAAGACTTAGAACTGGTAAACCAGACCCAGTGCTACGATGTCATCGGTGCTGATGCCTGCACGGTCGGTGAAGGCGTTTTCATCCAGCAGGTTGATTTTGTAATCAACATAGGTGGACATGTTTTTGTTGAAGTAGTAAGTCGCGCCCACATCAACATATTTCAGCAGATCCTGGTCGCCGTTGCCTTCGATGTCCTTACCTTTAGACTGCAGGTAAGCCACGGATGGACGCAGACCGAAGTCGAACTGGTACTGTGCAACCACTTCGAAGTTCTGTGCTTTGTTGGCAAAGCCGTAAACAGCATTAGCGCGGTCGGACTGAGAGTCACCGAAACGGGTTGCATTGTAGGTCTGGGAGTACTGCGCTGCCAGGTACAGGTTGTTTGCGTCATATTTCAGGCCGCCGCTGTACACTTCAGCACGGTCGCCACGGCCGTAAACGCGTGGACCGTTCTGGTCTGCGGTACGTTTAGAAGAGGCTGCTGCCGCACCTACGCTGAAGCCTTCGCCCAGATCGTAAGTCAGGGAGCCGCCGAAGCCGTCGCCGTTCTGTTTCAGCAGGCTACGACCGCCCACGTTTTCACCGCTGACGCTGCCGTTTTTACCCTGATACTGCAGAGCAAAGTTCAGGCCATCAACCAGACCGAAGAAGTCCTGGTTACGGTAGGTAGCAACGCCGTTACCACGGGATTGCAGGAAGTTATCGGCACCGTAAGTGTCGCCGCCGAATTCTGGCAGAACGTCAGTCCAGGAGGTGACGTCATAGATTACGCCGTAGTTACGACCGTAGTCGAAAGAACCTGCTTCAGCGAACTTCAGACCTGCGAAGGCCACACGCGTCCAGGACTGGTTCTCGCTTTCGCTGGTGTTGCCCTGAATCTGGTATTCCCACTGACCGTAGCCAGTGATCTGGTCGTTAACCTGAGTTTCGCCTTTGAAGCCGAGACGCATGTAAGTCTGATCGCCATCAGCGCCATCGTCATCAGAGAAATAGTGCAGACCGTCTACTTTACCGTAGAGATCTAATTTGTTGCCGTCTTTGTTGTAAATTTCAGCCGCATTCGCTGCGCCTGCTACCAGCAGTGCTGGTACCAGGAGGGACAGTACTTTAACTTTCATTATTTTAACCCTCTGTTATATGTCTTTTATTACCACTGCTTACTGATTAACCCTCTTAACCAGTCGGCAAGTTCATTCTCCGCAAAAAAACAGAATAATCCAATAAGAATATGATACGAAAACTTTTAAGATGTTTCATATTGCCACATAGATGTTTCAATTTGTAAATTTCGGGGAACTTTTTGGCCGCACATTTAGTTAAAAAATAGAGCACCAATAATCAAAAACACAAAATAAATCATAAAAATCAGTTATTTATCCAAAAACAAATTATAGCACTGATTGATAAAACAAAAACCGCAGCGGCGACTAAAATATTTACCGCTATCATCATTAACTTTATTTATTACCGTCATTCAGATTTGAATGTCTATTTATCCAGAATTGAACCGAATGCAATGCATTCGGTTTTTTTTTACTCATCTTTACGCAAACTTGAATAATTTGTGCTACCTGCCTGAAACTATAACGACTATTAATTAAATCTTCGCTTGCTATTTTTAGGCGCATAAATTTCATGGTGATTTTAATTTCTTGTTTATTCGTGCTATTTTTTTTCCTATATTGGGACTTATTTGTACAATTTTTATCTGAGCGTACAGATTTAAAACAGTCCATTTTCGTCTCACAGCGACATGAAAAAGTCAGCCCCGGTAGTGGCGTGAGGCTGGAAATTCGATTATTACGCTTTATACTGCCCTATTCGCCTGAAGCGCAGCCATAACGGGTTAAACACATCAATGAGTCAGTCTGAAACCACAGCCGCGAACAAGTTTTCCCTGCTCCCGGGCAGCATTACTCGTTTCTTTCTTCTATTGATCGTTGTGCTGTTAGTGACCATGGGCGTAATGGTGCAGAGCGCCGTGAACACCTGGCTCAAAGACCGCAGCTATCAGATTGTCGATATCAGCCACGCGCTGCATAAACGCATCGACACCTGGCGCTACGCCACCTGGCAGATTTATGACAACATCGCGGCAACCCCTACCACCTCCTCTGCTGAAGGTTTGCAGGAGACGCGCCTGAAACAGGACGTCTACTATCTTGAGAAGACGCGACGCAAAACCGAAGCCCTGATTTTCGGTTCCCACGACAGCGCCACGCTGGAGATGACCCAGCGCATGTCGACCTATCTGGATACGCTTTGGGGCGCGGAGACTGTTCCCTGGTCGATGTACTATCTCAACGGTCAGGACAACAGCATGATCCTGATCTCCACCCTGCCACTTAAAGATCTCTCTTCCGGGTTTAAAGAGTCTACGGTGGGTAATATTGTCGATTCCCGTCGCGCGGAGATGCTCCAGCAGGCTAACGCTTTGGATGAGCGCGAAAGTTTCTCCTCCCTGCGCCGACTGGCATGGCAAAATGGCCACTACTTCACCCTGCGTACGACGTTCAATCAGCCAGGCCATCTGGCCACGGTGGTGGCCTTTGATCTGCCCATCAACGATCTGATCCCGCCGGATATGCCGCTGGAAAGTTTCCGCCTGGAGCAGGACAATAGCGTGCAAAATATGCGCGCGCCAACGGATAAAGAGAGCCCTGACAGCGTCTCCATCTCCTTTAATGGTTCGAAAATCGAAATTGCTTCCGCCCTGAACACCACCGGCATGCGTCTGGTCTGGCAGGTGCCTTTCGGCACGCTGCTGCTGGATACGCTGCAAAATATCCTGTTGCCGCTGCTGCTCAATATTGGTCTGCTGGCGCTGGCGCTGTTCGGTTACAGCACCTTCCGTTCGCAGCCGGGTCGCCAGAGCGATGTTCCCGTGGCAGCCGGTACCCATAATGAGCTGCGCGTCCTGCGCGCGCTGAATGAAGAGATTGTCTCTGTGCTGCCGCTCGGCCTGTTGGTGCACGATCAGGAGGCTAACCGCACGGTGATCAGCAACAAAATCGCCGACCACCTGCTGCCCCACCTGAATCTGCAAAACATCACCAGCATGGCGGATCAGCACCAGGGGGTGATTCAGGCCACGATTAATAATGAGCTGTACGAGATCCGCCAGTTCCGCAGCCAGGTGGCGTCGCGCACGCAAATATTCATTATTCGCGATCAGGATCGCGAGGTGCTGGTGAATAAAAAGCTCAAGCAGGCGCAAAGGCTGTATGAGAAAAACCAGCAGGGCCGCGCAGCGTTTATGCAAAATATCGGCGAAGCGTTCAAGCTGCCGCTGAAGGCGCTTGCCAGCGAAGCCGCCCATTTATCCACCCCGGAGAGCATGCAGCTGTCCGCTCATGCCGATACGCTGGTACGGCTGGTGGATGAGATCCAGCTTGCCAACATGCTGGAAAATGATACCTGGAAGAGCACGGCGTCGCTGTTTTCCATTCAGGATCTGATTGATGAAGTGGTGCCGGAGGTACTGCCTGTCATCAAGCGTAAAGGGCTTCAACTGCTGATCAACAATCCGCTGCGCGCGAACGATGAGCGTCATGGCGACCGCGACGCCCTGCGCCGCATTCTGCTGATGCTGATCCAGTACGCGGTCACTACCACCCAGATCGGCAAAATTACCCTTGAAGTGAGCAGCGATGAATCGGCTGACGACCGCCTCACCTTCCGCATTCTGGATACCGGCGAAGGGGTGACGGCCAGCGAAATTGATAACCTGCACTTCCCGTTCCTCAACGAGACTCAGGGCGACAACTATGGCAAAGCCAATGCCCTCACCTTCTGGCTCTGCGATCAGCTGGCGCGTAAGCTTGGCGGCCATCTGAATATCAAAGCGCGTGAGTCGCTGGGCACCCGTTACTCTCTTCACGTTAAAATGGCGGCCAGCCCGCAGGATGCGGAGGAGGATGAACGCCTGCTGGATGATGTGGTAATAATGGTGGATGTGACCTCAAATGAGATCCGTAATATTGTGGTTCGTCAGCTGGAAAACTGGGGTGCGAGCTGTATCTCGCCGGACGAACGGCTGGCAAGTCAAGAATATGATCTCTTTTTAACAGATAATCCGTCTAATCTTACTGCCTCGGGCTTGCTTTTAAGCGATGATGAGCCAGGCGTGCGGAAAATTGGCCCCGGCCAGGTGCGCGTCAACTTTAATATGAGCAATGCTATGCAGGAAGCTGTACTACAACTAATAGAAGAGCAACTGGCGCAGGAAACGATCCCGGAATCCCCACTGGGCGGCAATGAAAATGCTGAACTTCATGCCAGCGGATATTATTCGCTCTTTGTAGACACAGTTCCAGATGATGTTAAGAGGTTGTATACTGAATCGGCCGTGAACGACTTCGCGGCGCTGGCTCAGACAGCACACCGGCTCAAAGGGGTGTTTGCCATGCTTAATCTGGTTCCAGGCAAGCAATTATGTGAAACGCTGGAACATCTTATTCGTGAGAAAGATGCCGCCAGCATAGAAAAATACATCAGCGACATTGACGCCTACGTCAAAAGCTTGCTGTAGCAAGGTAGCCCTATACATGAACAATATGAACGTAATTATTGCCGATGACCATCCGATTGTACTGTTCGGTATTCGCAAATCACTTGAACAGATCGAGTGGGTGAATGTAGTTGGCGAATTTGAAGATTCCACAGCACTGATTAATAACCTGCCTAAGCTTGATGCGCACGTGCTCATCACCGACCTTTCCATGCCTGGAGATAAGTACGGTGACGGGATTACGCTGATCAAATACATCAAGCGCCATTTCCCGAGCATTTCGATCATCGTGCTGACCATGAACAATAACCCGGCGATTTTAAGTGCGGTTCTGGATCTCGATATCGAAGGCATCGTCCTGAAACAGGGCGCGCCGACCGATCTGCCGAAAGCGCTGGCCGCGCTGCAGAAAGGGAAAAAATTCACGCCGGAAAGCGTCTCCCGCCTGCTGGAAAAAATCAGCGCCGGCGGTTACGGTGACAAACGCCTGTCGCCAAAAGAGAGTGAAGTCCTGCGTCTGTTTGCCGAAGGTTTCCTGGTAACCGAAATTGCCAAGAAGCTGAACCGCAGTATCAAGACCATCAGTAGCCAGAAAAAATCGGCGATGATGAAGCTGGGTGTGGAGAACGATATCGCCCTGCTGAACTATCTATCTTCCGTGACCCTGAGTCCGGCGGATAAAGAGTAATGAGCTACATGCCCGGCGGCGCTTCGCTTGCACGGGCCTACAGGTAGCGTAGGCCGGGTAAGCGTCAGCGCCACACGGCAATAATAAAAAAGCCCATTTCTGGGCTTTTTTTATCCCCGCGCTCTTCTCACCCGCTCCGCATATACCGACAGCGTCTGTTTCAGGACATCCAGCGTTACCGGCTTGGAAAGACAGCTATCCATCCCCGATTCCAGACAGCGCTGCTTCTCCTCTGCCAGCGCGTTAGCGGTGACACCCACCACCGGCAGCGTCAGACCGAGCTGGCGGATACGCTGGGTCAGGCGATAGCCATCCATATTCGGCATGTTCACATCACTCAGGACAATGTCGATATGGTTTTTGCTCAGCACATTGAGGGCATCCACGCCGTCATTCGCCGTTTTACACTGATAGCCCAGCGAGCCGAGCTGATCGGCCAGCAGGCGGCGGTTAATCGGATGGTCGTCCACCACCAGGATCATCATATCCTCATTCAACGACTGCTCAGATTCCGGCGACGGCAGCGAGGCTGTTCCGTCCGCGCTGTCCATTTCCACACGATAGATGCGCGCCAGCAGCGTAATCAGCTCATGTGGCGAGGCCACGCTGTTCACCCATTCGCCGTGCGCACGCTCCAGGGCGATACCGATATGGCGCCGGCAGAAGATCACCGCCGCTTTACCCTGCCACGGCTTCGTCAGCTCATCGTCGGTGAGAAGCATATCTTCCGCGTCCGGGGTTTGGCCGGCGTAGCGCGCTACCCGAATGCCGTATGAGCCCAGCAGAGACTCCAGGTAGGCATACAGCGAGGCATTATTCACCGCCAGCCAGCAGCGTTTATCGCTTAATCCCTCAATCAGCATGTTGCCCGGAGACTGCGCCGCATAAAGTGGAATACGGATAGTAAACTGACTGCCCATGCCAGGTTCGGTATCCACCGAGATATCGCCGTCCATCATGCTGATCAGTTTTTCACAGATCGCCAGCCCCAGCCCGGTGCCCTGGAAGTTGCGCTGAACCCCCGTCCCCACCTGGAAGAACGGGTCGAAGAGTTTGACCACCTCTTTTGCCGGGATCCCCACCCCGGTGTCGCGCACGCGAATGCTCAGGTAGTCCCCTGCTTTGGCGACATGCATCACAATGCAGCCCATATCGGTGAACTTAATGGCGTTGCTGAGCAGGTTGGAGATCACCTGCTGCAGGCGCATCGGATCGCCCTGCAACGTTAGCGGCACGTCTGGCTCAATAAAGCAGTACAGCCCCAGCTGCTTACGCACCACCAGCGGCAGGTAGTTGGCGCTGATATGGTTCATCACCTCGCGCGGCGAAAATTCGCGCGGTTCAATTTTTAGCTGCTCGGACTCGATCTTAGAGAAGTCGAGAATGTCGCTGATGATTTTCAGCAGCAGGCTGGAAGAGTTGTTCATCGCCGTCACCAGACGGTCAACGCCACGCGGCAACTCTTTGGTCTGCAGCAGATCGAGGTTACCGATAATCCCGTAGAGCGGAGTACGCAATTCGTGACTGACGGTAGCAAGGAACATCGATTTCGACTGGCTGGCCTGTTCGGCGGACTGGGCCATATCCTGCAATGACTCTTCCATTTTGACGCGCGCGGAGACATCCACCAGCACGCAGATCGCCACGTTCTCATTGCGATAGCGCGAATGGACAAAGCTTATCTGCAGGTTGGTGTTGTTACTGGTCAGGACATCGACGAAGTTGACCTGCTGCCCACAGATAATCTGCGTCAGCCGCTGTCGGTCCTCATGGGTGAGCATATTGAGATAGTTATGCGCCAGCTCGTTACTGAGGATGTTGGTCCCGTCAAGGGTGCGTAAAATACAGATCCCCACCGGCGCAGAGGCAACAATCTTACGGTTAAACTGCTCATGCTCTTCAAGACGCTGGGCATCGATCTCCGCCGGAATAAAGATTTTACGCTCGTACATCCGCGCGAGGGTAAATAGCGCAATCCCCACCAGCACGTTCAGCAGTACCGAGTTGAGGATCAGCATCCGAATACGCTCCAGCACCATATCCACCGGTACGGAGTAAACAATGCTCAGCGACGAAGGCGGCAGGCTTTTTTTCAACACCAGGTCACGAAAACCGGCGCTGTAACCAAACCATGAGCGCTCCTGCATCCAGCGAGGATCAACCTTCAGCCGCGATTCCGGCCCGGCCAGCGAAATAAGAGAGTGGCCATTTTCATCAAGAATGGTGACGCCCATCGGCAGATTACCCGGGGTGAAAAAGTTCTCCATGCGGATAGTCTGCTCGATACCGAGCATCGCCTGCAGACGGTTGCCCAGATAGACCGGCGTCAGGGCATAGAAGTACCCTACCCCTGAACGCGGCCCCTGGCTTATCCAGAACAGATTATTACCGCGTTCATCCTGCGGCGCGTTACGGTACTTGATGATCCGCTCGTGCAGGCTTTTCAGCGCGCTGTCACGATCCACCGGCACATCGCGCAGGCCAAAATCGGCCATACAGAGATTTTCGCTGCCAATCAGGAAGACGCGGTTCAGGTCATAGGCTGCCGAGAAGTTATCGCGCCAGTAGCGCATAAACCAGGCCAGTGACTCCAGCGATCCCCGCCATGCGGAGCCCATCGCCGAGCAGTCAGAGTCGGGGAAAAGCGGCTCAAAGTTGGGAACGTCCGCCTTACTGTCGCGCCCGCGGATAGCCAGAACGCCATTCTCCGCCGTCAGACGGTTCTCGGCGATATACTTGAGCTCCTTCATGACGTCCGCGGTGCGCTGAATATAGCGCTGGGACTGGTCGAAGCTGAGGTTAAACTCCTGACGGATCTCCGCCTCCTTCTGGTGCAGCGCATTGACGATGTAAAACACCGAAAATAGCGCGATAAGCACCCAAATCAGGAGCGCCAGCGCCCGAAAAAGATAGCGAGAAACTTTCAGCGTGGTTCGAAAGGAGACGAGGTATTTCAAGGGGGCGAGGCTCCGCCGTCAGGTTGACAAGGAATGGGTTAAGGTAGCGGTAAATCGCCGCCGTCGCAACGTTCGGTTGTCTGCAATTCAGCGCCGCGACAAAAGAAAAGGGCCGGAAACCGGCCCTTTGTCGTCAGAAGAGATTACTCTTCGGCATCATCTGCCGCATCATCGTCGATTTCCGCTTCCGGCGCGATTTCATCGTCACCTTCTGCCACGCTACCGTCGATTGAATCGAGCTCTTCGTCATCCACTGGCTCAGCAACACGCTGCAGACCCACCACGTTTTCATCTTCCGCAGTACGGATGAGGATCACACCCTGGGTGTTACGCCCGACCACGCTGATTTCCGACACACGGGTACGCACCAGCGTACCGGCATCGGTAATCATCATGATCTGGTCGGCATCATCGACCTGTACCGCGCCCACAACGGAACCGTTGCGCTCGGTGACTTTAATCGAGATAACGCCCTGCGTGCCACGGGACTTGGTTGGATATTCATCCTGGGCAGTACGCTTACCGTAACCATTCTGGGTGACGGTGAGGATTGCGCCTTCGCCACGTGGAACAATCAGGGAGACCACGCTGTCTTCGCCCGCCAGTTTGATCCCGCGGACACCGGTCGCCGTACGGCCCATGGCGCGCACCGCGTTCTCTTTGAAGCGCACCACTTTACCGGCGGCAGAGAAGAGCATCACTTCATCGGAGCCGGAGGTCAGATCCACGCCAATCAGTTCATCGCCTTCGTTCAGGTTGACGGCGATAATGCCGGCAGAACGTGGGCGGCTGAACTCGGTCAGGGCGGTTTTCTTCACCGTACCGCTGGCGGTCGCCATAAAGACGTTCACCCCTTCAGCGTACTCGCGAACCGGCAGGATCGCCGTAATACGTTCGTTTTGTTCCAGCGGCAGCAGGTTGACGATTGGACGTCCACGGGCGCCACGGCTCGCTTCCGGCAGCTGATAAACCTTCATCCAGTACAGACGGCCCCGGCTGGAGAAGCAGAGGATGGTGTCATGGGTGTTGGCCACCAGCAGGCGGTCGATAAAGTCTTCTTCTTTAATACGTGCCGCTGATTTGCCCTTACCGCCACGACGCTGTGCTTCATAGTCGGTTAACGGCTGGTACTTCACGTAGCCCTGGTGAGACAGGGTAACCACAACGTCTTCCTGGTTGATCAGGTCTTCGATGTTGATATCCGCGGAGTTGGCCGTGATTTCCGTGCGACGCTCGTCGCCGAACTGATCGCGGATCAGCTCCAGCTCCTCGCGGATCACCTCCATCAGACGATCGGCGCTGCCGAGGATATGCAGCAGCTCAGCGATCTGCTCCAGCAGCTCTTTGTACTCGTCGAGCAGTTTTTCATGCTCAAGGCCGGTCAGTTTCTGCAGACGCAGATCCAGAATCGCCTGGGCCTGCTGTTCGGTCAGCCAGTATTTGCCCTCGCGAATACCGTACTGCGGCTCCAGCCACTCAGGACGCGCGGCATCGTCGCCGGCACGTTCGAGCATCGCAGAGACGTTGCCCAGATCCCACGGCTTGGCGATCAGGCCCGCTTTCGCTTCGGCAGGCGTTGGCGCACGACGGATCAGCTCGATGATCGGATCGATGTTTGCCAGGGCCACCGCCAGCGCTTCAAGGATGTGCGCACGATCGCGGGCTTTACGCAGTTCGAAAATAGTCCGACGGGTCACCACTTCACGGCGGTGACGCACGAACGCGCTCAGAATGTCTTTCAGGTTCATGATCTTCGGCTGACCATGGTGCAGTGCCACCATGTTAATACCGAAGGAGACCTGAAGCTGAGTCAGGGAATAGAGGTTGTTAAGCACCACTTCCCCTACCGCGTCGCGTTTGATTTCAATCACGATACGCATGCCGTCTTTGTCAGACTCATCACGCAGCGCGCTGATACCTTCAATACGTTTCTCTTTAACCAGCTCGGCAATCTTCTCGATCAGGCGCGCTTTGTTCACCTGATACGGAATTTCGTGGACGATAATGGTCTCACGGCCAGATTTGGCATCCGCTTCGACTTCGGCGCGGGCACGAATATAGATCTTGCCGCGACCGGTACGGTAGGCCTCTTCGATACCGCGACGGCCATTAATGATGGCGGCGGTCGGGAAGTCCGGGCCCGGGATGTGTTCCATCAGCCCTTCAATGCTGATCTCTTCATCCTCGATATAGGCCAGGCAGCCGTTAATCACTTCGGTGATGTTGTGCGGCGGAATGTTGGTCGCCATACCTACGGCGATACCGGACGAACCGTTTACCAGCAGGTTAGGGATCTTCGTCGGCATAACGTCAGGAATTTTTTCCGTGCCGTCATAGTTGTCGACAAAATCTACCGTCTCTTTTTCCAGATCGGCCATCAGCTCATGGGCAATCTTCGCCAGGCGGATTTCCGTATAACGCATTGCCGCAGCGGAGTCGCCGTCGATAGAACCGAAGTTACCCTGACCATCAACCAGCATGTAACGCAGCGAGAACGGCTGCGCCATACGGACGATAGTGTCGTACACCGCGGAATCACCATGAGGATGGTATTTACCGATTACGTCACCAACGACACGGGCAGATTTTTTGTAGGCTTTATTCCAGTCATTGCCCAATACGTTCATGGCGTATAGTACGCGACGGTGTACCGGCTTAAGTCCATCGCGGACATCCGGCAGCGCACGGCCAACAATGACCGACATCGCATAATCCAGATAGGAGCTCTTCAGCTCTTCCTCGATGTTAACCGGTGTAATTTCTCTCGCAAGGTCGCTCATCTAACCGCTATCCCTCTACTGTATCCCGGATTCAAAGGTCGGAAATTATAACACACCCGCTTAGGTTTAAACTAATTTGCTTTGTTATCCTGATATACTTCCTCGTCTTTAAATTACGGAGTAAAAGCGTCCATGAATGCGGAAAAATCCCCGATGGCTGACAACGTCGACCACGAAGAGATCGCCAAATTTGAAGCCGTGGCCTCGCGCTGGTGGGATCTTGAAGGTGAGTTCAAACCGCTGCACCGCATTAACCCTCTGCGCCTGGGCTATATCGCGGAGCGTTCCGGCGGCCTGTTCGGTAAAAAAGTGCTTGATGTGGGGTGCGGCGGCGGCATCCTGGCCGAGAGCATGGCGCGCGAAGGCGCCACGGTGACCGGGCTGGATATGGGCTTCGAGCCACTGCAGGTAGCACGTCTGCACGCGCTGGAGAGCGGTATCCAGGTGGAGTACGTGCAGGAAACGGTTGAAGCCCATGCGGCGGAGCACGCCCACCAGTACGACATCGTCACCTGCATGGAGATGCTGGAGCATGTTCCCGATCCGCAATCGGTGGTGAAAGCCTGTGCCGCGCTGGTGAAGCCGGGCGGTCAGGTGTTCTTCTCCACCATCAACCGCAACGGCAAGGCCTGGCTGATGGCGGTGGTTGGCGCAGAGTACGTGCTGCGAATGGTGCCAAAAGGCACGCACGACGTGAAAAAATTCATCAAGCCGGCAGAATTACTGAGCTGGGTCGACAACACCTGGCTTAAAGAACAGCATATGACCGGCCTGCACTACAATCCCCTGACCGACAAATTCAAACTGGCGCCAGGCGTGGACGTTAACTACATGCTCCATACCACCGCCAAAAAAGAGCAAGAGTAATTACTCTTTTTCTGACGAATGCGCAGCAGTTTGTTGCGCATTTTTGACAGCCCGTTGAAGAAATCAGCAGTCGATCAAATTTTCATTTTTTTTTCTGGAATATTGACATGTCTTCCAGGCCTTACGGTACGAGGACTTACGCTTTTTTACGCTTTAACAACCTCAATTTAACCTCAAAATCAACTCTTGTACTCAAAAGAATCCTTACTAGAATACTCACCATCTTGCGTTATCCTTATTGTAAAACCCCTATATGTAGTATTTATCCACAGAAGGCTGTGGATAAGCGGGGGATATTTTCATTTTCACGGACAGGTAAAAACCCACATGAATCAGAGTCTGCTGGTGACAAAGCGCGACGGTACCACCGAGCGTATCAATCTGGACAAAATCCATCGAGTTCTCGACTGGGCAGCAGAAGGACTGAATAACGTATCGATCTCCCAGGTTGAACTGCGCTCCCATATCCAGTTCTATGACGGCATCAAAACGTCTGATATCCACGAAACCATTATCAAAGCCGCGGCGGATCTCATCTCCCGCGACGCGCCGGATTATCAGTACCTCGCTGCCCGTCTGGCGATTTTCCACCTGCGTAAAAAAGCCTACGGTCAGTTTGAGCCGCCAGCGCTGTTCGATCATGTCGTGAAGATGGTCGAGCTTGGCAAGTACGACACGCATCTGCTGGAAGACTACACGGAAGAAGAGTTCAAGCAGATGGACGGGTTCATCGATCACTGGCGTGATATGAACTTCTCCTACGCCGCGGTGAAACAGCTGGAAGGGAAATACCTGGTCCAGAACCGCGTGACCGGCGAGATCTACGAAAGCGCTCAGTTCCTCTACATTCTGGTGGCGGCCTGCCTGTTCTCGAACTACCCGCGTGAAACCCGTCTGGAATACGTGAAGCGTTTCTACGATGCGGTTTCCACGTTCAAGATTTCTCTGCCAACGCCAATCATGTCCGGCGTTCGCACCCCAACCCGCCAGTTCAGCTCCTGCGTGCTGATCGAGTGCGGCGACAGCCTGGATTCCATCAACGCGACCTCCAGCGCCATTGTGAAATACGTTTCCCAGCGTGCCGGTATCGGCATCAACGCCGGTCGCATTCGTGCGCTGGGCAGCCCAATTCGTGGCGGTGAAGCGTTCCACACCGGCTGTATCCCGTTCTACAAACACTTCCAGACCGCGGTGAAATCCTGCTCTCAGGGCGGCGTGCGTGGCGGTGCAGCTACCCTCTTCTATCCAATGTGGCACCTGGAAGTAGAAAGCCTGCTGGTGCTGAAAAACAACCGTGGCGTGGAAGGCAACCGCGTGCGTCACATGGACTACGGCGTACAGATCAACAAGCTGATGTATACCCGTCTGCTGAAAGGTGAAGATATTACCCTCTTCAGCCCGTCCGATGTTCCGGGCCTGTATGACGCCTTCTTTGCCGATCAGGATGAGTTCGAGCGTCTGTACAGCAAATATGAAAAAGACGACAGCATCCGTAAACAGCGTGTGAAAGCGGTTGAACTGTTCTCCCTGATGATGCAGGAACGTGCCTCTACCGGCCGTATCTACATTCAGAACGTCGATCACTGCAACACCCACAGCCCGTTCGATCCGATCGTTGCGCCAGTGCGCCAGTCCAACCTGTGTCTGGAGATCGCCCTGCCGACCAAACCGCTGGAAGATGTGAACGACGAAAACGGCGAAATCGCCCTGTGCACGCTCTCCGCGTTCAACCTGGGCGCCATCAATAGCCTGGACGAACTGGAAGAGCTGGCGGTGCTGGCGGTTCGCGCCCTGGATGCGCTGCTGGATTACCAGGATTACCCAATCCCGGCGGCAAAACGTGGTGCGATGGGTCGTCGTACCCTGGGTATTGGCGTCATTAACTATGCTTACTGGCTGGCGAAAAACGGCAAACGCTACTCCGACGGCAGCGCTAATAACCTGACGCACCAGACCTTCGAAGCCATTCAGTACTACCTGCTGAAAGCCTCGAACGAGCTGGCGAAAGAGCAAGGCGCCTGCCCGTGGTTCAATGAAACCACCTATTCCAAAGGCATTCTGCCGATCGATACCTATAAGAAAGACCTGGATGCGATCGCCAACGAGCCGCTGCATCTTGACTGGGAAGGCCTGCGCGAATCCATCAAGACCCACGGCCTGCGTAACTCCACGCTCTCTGCCCTGATGCCGTCCGAGACCTCCTCGCAGATCTCTAACGCCACCAACGGTATTGAGCCGCCGCGCGGTCATGTCAGCATCAAAGCGTCGAAAGATGGGATCCTGCGCCAGGTGGTACCGGATTATGAGCTGCTGAAAAACAACTACGAGCTGCTGTGGGAGATGCCAAATAACGACGGCTACCTGCAACTGGTGGGGATTATGCAGAAATTTATCGACCAGTCGATCTCTGCCAACACCAACTACGATCCGTCACGCTTCCCGTCCGGGAAAGTGCCGATGCAGCAGCTGCTAAAAGACCTGCTTACCGCCTACAAATTTGGCGTGAAGACCCTGTACTATCAAAACACCCGCGACGGTGCGGAAGATGCGCAGGACGATCTGGCACCCTCTATTCAGGATGATGGCTGCGAAAGCGGCGCATGTAAGATTTAATGTAAATGCTGGGTGGCGCTACGCTTACCCGGCCTACGATTTTGTTTGCCCGATCTACAAAATCTCTCACAGGACACACTCATGGCATACACCACCTTTTCACAGACGAAAAACGACCAGCTCAAAGAGCCGATGTTCTTCGGCCAGCCGGTCAACGTGGCGCGCTACGATCAGCAAAAATATGACATCTTCGAAAAGCTGATTGAAAAGCAACTCTCTTTCTTCTGGCGTCCGGAAGAAGTTGACGTTTCACGCGACCGCATCGATTTCCAGGCGCTGCCGGAACACGAAAAGCACATTTTCCTCAGCAACCTGAAGTATCAGACGCTGCTGGACTCCATCCAGGGGCGCAGCCCGAACGTGGCATTGCTGCCGCTGATCTCCATCCCGGAGCTGGAGACCTGGGTCGAGACGTGGGCGTTCTCCGAGACGATCCACTCCCGCTCCTATACCCACATCATCCGTAACATCGTCAACGATCCGGCGATTGTCTTCGATGATATCGTCACCAACGAACAGATCCTGAAGCGTGCGGAAGGCATCTCCCACTTCTACGACGATCTGATCGAGATGACCAGCTACTGGCACCTACTGGGTGAAGGCACCCACACCGTAAACGGCAAAACCGTCACCGTGAGCCTGCGCGAGCTGAAGAAGAAGCTCTACCTGTGCCTGATGAGCGTGAACGCGCTGGAAGCGATCCGCTTCTACGTCAGCTTCGCCTGCTCCTTCGCCTTTGCGGAACGCGAGCTGATGGAAGGCAACGCCAAAATCATTCGCCTCATCGCCCGCGATGAAGCCCTGCACTTGACCGGTACCCAGCATATGCTGAACCTGCTGCGCAGCGGCGTGGACGATCCGGAGATGGCCGAGATTGCGGAAGAGTGCAAGCAGGAGAGCTATGACCTGTTTGTCCAGGCGGCACAGCAGGAGAAAGAGTGGGCGGAGTATCTGTTCCAGGGCGGCTCCATGATCGGCCTGAACAAAGATATTCTCTGCCAGTACGTCGAGTACATCACCAACATCCGCATGCAGGCGGTCGGCCTGGATCTGCCGTTCCAGACCCGCTCCAACCCGATCCCGTGGATCAACACCTGGCTGGTCTCTGACAACGTGCAGGTGGCGCCGCAGGAGGTGGAAGTGAGCTCCTACCTGGTCGGTCAGATTGACTCCGAAGTCAACACCGACGATTTGAGCGACTTCCAGCTCTGATGAGCCGCGTAACGCTTCGTCTTTCTGGCACAGAGCTTCTGTGCCAGGAAGAGCACCCCTCCCTGCTTATTGCGCTGGAATCCCACCAGATTGCCGTTGAATACCAGTGCCGCGAAGGCTATTGCGGCTCCTGCCGCTGTCGTCTGGTGACCGGTCAGGTTGACTGGATAACTGAACCACTGGCCTTCATCAACGACGGTGAAATTTTGCCCTGCTGCTGCCGGGCGAAAGGGGATATAGAGATCGAGATGTGATTGTGCCGGGTGGCGCTTCGCTTACCCGGCCTACAAAACCGCAGTCCATAGGCCGGGTAAGGCGCAGCCACCACCCGGCAATTTCAGCCTTTATCCTTCAAAAAGCTCACCGCTTTATCCGGGAAGTCCGTAAACAAACCGTCCACGTCCGCCTGCTTATATAACACCTCGTAAAGCTGATTCACGTCTGTGGCGTACGGCGGCAACTGGTCAGCACGCACCGTATACGGATGCACCTGCATCTTGCTGGCATGCGCCTCTTTCACCATCGCCGTTAGCTTCACGTGGCCCGGGGTTGAACCTTCCGCCACCAGCATGTGGTAATCGGGTCCGATCCCGTCGGCGTACTGCGCGATCTGCTTCATCGCACCCGGTTTGAACATCCAGTCGTAGTTGTAATTTACCCACTTGCCGTCTGCCTGCTTCTCCTGGGTTTCATTCCAGTCGGTATAGGCGATCAGCTGAACCAGATTGAGATCCATCCCCATCTTTGGCTCCAGCTCGGTTTTGATGCGCTTCAGTTCCGCGGCGTCAAAACACTGGAGCCAGACTTTGTCCTTCTTGCTGGTGTAGCCGTACTGCTTCAGCACCTCCAGCGTTTTCGCGGCGATATCCTTCCCTTCCTGGTGATGGAACCACGGGGCTTTAATTTCCGGATAGATACCGATATTTTTGCCCGTCGAGTGGTTCAGCCCCTGAACAAACTCAATCTCTTCCTGGAAGGTATGGATGCGGAACTCAGATTTGCCCATCGGGAAACGTCCCGGATAAACCTGCACCTTTTTGCCGTTTTCAATCTCGAAGCCCTCGGTAAACTTCAGAGAGCGGATTTCATCCAGGGTGAAGTCGATGGCATAAAAACGGCCATCTTTACGGGCGCGGTCCGGGAAACGTTCCGCCACATCGGTCACCCGGTCAAGATAGTGGTCATGCAGGACGACCAGCTGGTCGTCCTTTGTCATTACCAGATCCTGCTCCAGATAATCGGCCCCCTGCGCATAGGCCATCGCTTTCGCCGGCAGCGTATGCTCCGGCAGATAGCCGCTTGCGCCGCGATGGGCAATAACGATTTTATCCGCCGCCAGGGCGGATCCGGTCATCAGGCCCGCCAGCAACAGACCGGCCGCTATTTGCGTGAATTTCATGGCAGTGCTCCTTATTGACGACGCGCCAGCACGTCCGCGTGGTGACGTTTTTCACCGATCATCACAACAATCAGCAGCAATACCGCCAGCACGCTTCCGCCGATCATCACCATAAAGCCGCCGTCCCAGCCGAAGAAGTCAACGGTATAGCCTACGATGGCGCTCGCCGCGACCGAACCGCCCAGGTAGCCGAACAGACCGGTAAAGCCTGCCGCCGTGCCTGCCGCTTTTTTCGGTGCCAGTTCCAGGGCATGCAGACCAATCAGCATAACAGGGCCATAAATCAGGAAGCCGATGACGATCATACAGGTCATATCCACGCCCGGGTTGCCCGGCGGGTTGAGCCAGTAGACGACGGTGGCAATGGTCACGAGGGTCATAAAGAAGACGCCCGTCGCGCCACGGTTGCCCTTAAACACTTTGTCCGACATCCAGCCGCAAATCAGCGTCCCCGGGATCCCGGCGTACTCGTAGAGGAAGTAGGCCCAGGAGGATTTATCCAGCGCAAAATGCTTCACCTCTTTCAGGTAGGTCGGCGACCAGTCGAGGATGCCGTAACGCAGCAGGTAAACAAACACGTTCGCTACCGCGATGTACCACAGCAGTTTGTTCGGCAAGACGTACTTCATGAAGATCTGCTTTGCCGTCAGCTCTTCTTCGTGCTTCTCGCTGTAATCATCCGGATAGTCGTTTTTATACTCTTCAATCGGCGGCAAACCGCAGGACTGCGGCGTGTCGCGCATCAGCGCAAAGGCGATAATCGCTACCAGGATTGCCCCAAAGGCTGGCATATAGAGCGCCGCGTGCCAGTCGTTGAACCAGGCCATCCCCAGCAGGAACAGCAGCGGTGGAAGCCCGCCCCCGACGTTATGGGCGCAGTTCCAGACCGACACGATACCGCCGCGCTCTTTCTGCGACCACCAGTGCACCATGGTGCGTCCGCACGGTGGCCACCCCATCCCCTGGAACCAGCCGCAGAGGAACAGCAGCACAAACATAATGGCGATGCTGGAGGTCGCCCACGGCACAAAGCCCATAAACAGCATGACCGCTGCCGCCAGGATCAGGCCAGCGGGCAGGAACACGCGCGGATTCGAGCGATCCGACACTGACCCCATAATGAATTTCGAAAAACCGTAGGCGATAGAGATCCCCGACAGCGCGAAACCAAGATCGCCGCGTGAGAAGCCCTGTTCCACCAGGTAGGGCATGGCGAGTGCGAAGTTTTTACGTACCAGATAGTACGCCGCATAGCCAAAGAAAATCCCCATGAAGATTTGCCAACGCAGACGGCGGTAGAGAGGGTCTATCTCTGCCTCTGGCAGTCGCGCCCGATGTGGCGCAGGTTTAAAAATACTGAGCATAACAGCCTCCGTGGCCTTTCAAAAAGTGACCGGACATCACGCGCCCGGCTAGAGAGGCGGGGATGTTAAGAAATCACGGTGATTGTTACTGTGAATCAACGCACAGATTGTTACAGAAATATGACAGAATGCGCAAAAAAGCGCATTAAATCACGTTTCACTTTCGAAATTCGCTCGTTTATGTTCGATATCAAACAAACCACAGTTTTTATGTGGCTAAATGAGACAAAACGAACACTGAGGGATGGCAATGACAATTCACGATCCACGCTATAGCGATGTGATTATCATTGGCGGGGGCGCGACCGGCGCAGGCATCGCCCGCGACTGCGCGCTCAGGGGGCTGAGCGTCACGCTTCTGGAGCGCCATGATATTGCAACAGGCGCAACCGGACGCAATCATGGTCTGCTGCACAGCGGCGCCCGCTACGCCGTCACCGACGGCGAATCGGCCCGCGAATGTATCGCCGAAAACCAGATCCTCCGGCGCATTGCCCGTCACTGCATTGAGCCCACCGACGGTCTGTTTATTACGCTTCCCGAAGACGATCTCGCCTTTCAGTCAACCTTCATTACCGCCTGCCAGGCCGCAGGCATTCAGGCGCAAGCCATTGATCCTGCCCTCGCGCGCCGCATCGAGCCTTCGGTTAATCCAGCATTGACCGGGGCGGTGAAAGTTCCGGACGGCACCGTGGATCCGTTTCGCCTGACGGCGGCCAACATGCTGGACGCCCGCGAGCATAGCGCGCGGATCCTGACCGGCCATCAGGTCACCGGGCTTATCCGTGAGGGGCATCGCATCGTGGGCGTGCGGGTCCTGGATACGCAGTACAACGAACACAGCGAGCTCTATGCCGCCGTGGTGGTCAACGCGGCGGGGATCTGGGGGCAACGCATCGCGGAATACGCCGATCTCTCTGTGCGCATGTTTCCGGCCAAAGGCTCGCTGCTGATCCTCGACCACCGCATTAATAACCATGTCATCAACCGCTGCCGCAAACCGTCTGACGCAGATATCCTTGTACCGGGGGATACCATCTCGCTCATCGGGACCACCTCCACCCACATTGACTACAGCGAGATTGATTTCAATCGGGTCACCGCAGAAGAGGTCGACATCCTGCTGCGCGAAGGAGAAAAACTGGCGCCGGTGATGGCCCAGACCCGTATCCTGCGCGCCTACGCGGGTGTGCGCCCGCTTGTCGCCAGCGATGACGATCCGAGCGGACGCAACGTCAGCCGTGGCATTGTGCTGCTTGACCACGCCGCGCGCGACGGGCTGGACGGTTTCATCACCATAACCGGGGGTAAATTGATGACCTACCGTCTGATGGCCGAATGGGCGACGGATGCCGTCTGCCGCAAGCTGGGCAATAGCGAACCGTGCGTGACCGCGGAACAGCCCCTGCCCGGCTCGCGCCAGTCCACCGAGAAAACAGTGCAAAAAATTCTCTCCCTGCCCGCCCCCCTGCGCGGTTCGGCTGTCTATCGCCATGGCGACAGAACACCGGTCTGGCTGGGTGAAGGGCGGCTGAGCCGCAGTCTGGTATGCGAGTGCGAGGCCGTTACCGCCGGGGAAGTGCAATACGCGGTGGAGAATCTGACGGTGAATAGCCTGCTCGATCTCCGTCGCCGCACCCGCGTCGGGATGGGCACCTGTCAGGGGGAGCTGTGTGCCTGCCGTGCCGCCGGGCTGTTGCAGCGTTTTCATACCACCACCGCCACCCAGTCGCTCGATCAGCTCAGCGATTTTTTAAACGAGCGCTGGAAAGGCATTCAGCCTGTCGCCTGGGGCGATGCCCTGCGTGAAAGCGAATTTACCCGCTGGGTGTACCAGGGGCTTTGCGGTCTGGAGAAGGAGCAACGCGATGAAATTTGATACGGCGATCGTCGGCGGCGGGCTGGCGGGTCTGCTCTGTGGCATCAAACTCACGAAGCAGGGACTGCGCTGCGCCATTATCACCCGGGGCCAGAGCGCCCTGCACTTCTCGTCGGGCTCGCTGGATCTGCTGGACGAAACGTACCGCGAAAAACTGCCGGCAGAGCATCCTTATCACCTGATCGGCGCGCAGCACATTGACCGCTTTGCCCTGGAAGCCGAATCTCTGCTGGCTGATTGTGGCGCACGTATGCAGGGGAGCGCCAGGCAAAATCACGCGCGCGTCACGCCGCTTGGCACCCTGCGTTCCGCCTGGCTCAGCCCGGAGGAGGTGCCCGTTGCCCCGTTCAAGGCCACGCGCGTGCGGGTAGTGGGTATTAGCGGTTTTCTGGATTTTCAGCCCCATCTGGCGGCGGCCTCGCTCAGTCGCCAGGGGGTCAACGCTGAAACGGCAGAGATTGACCTTCCTGAGCTGGATCTCCTGCGCGACAATCCCAGCGAGTTCCGCGCGGTGAATATTGCCCGTTTGCTCGATAACGAAGAGAAATGGCCGCTGCTGTATGAGGCGCTCAAACCGCTTGCAGAGGGATGCGATGCGCTCTTTATGCCAGCCTGCTTTGGCTTAGGTGATAACCGGCTGTGGTGCTGGCTCTCCGATCGCCTGCCCTGCTCGCTCGGCCTGCTGCCGACGCTTCCCCCTTCCGTGCCCGGCATTCGCCTGCATACCCAGCTTCAGCGCCAGTTTGTGGCCCAGGGTGGCGTGTGGATGGCGGGCGATGAGGTGAAAAAAATCACCCTGACAGACGGCACGGTGAGCGAAATCTGGACCCGCAACCACGACGACATTCCGCTTCGCACGCGTTACGCGGTGCTGGCAAGCGGCAGTTTCTTTAGCAACGGTCTGCTGAGCAGCCGGAAGGGCATTCGCGAGGCGATTATGGGGCTGGATGTGCGCCAGAGTGCCTCCCGCGCGGACTGGTATCAGAGCGATTTCTTTTCCCCGCAGCCCTGGCAGCAGTTCGGCGTGATTGTGGATAACCAGCTGCATCCGCAACTTTCCGGAAAGCCAGTTCCAAATCTCTACGCCATCGGTTCGCTTTTGGGCGGATACGATCCTATCGCCCAGGGCTGCGGCGGCGGCGTCTGCGCCATAACGGCGCTCTATGTAGCAGAGCAGATTTGCCAGCGCACGGAGGCTGAACAATGAACGACACCCGCTTTGAAAGCTGCATCAAATGCACGGTCTGCACCACCGTCTGCCCGGTCAGCGGCGTTAACCCGCGCTATCCCGGGCCGAAACAGGCCGGACCGGACGGCGAGCGCCTGCGTCTGAAGGACGGCGCGCTGTACGATGACGCGCTGAAATACTGCATCAACTGCAAACGCTGTGAAGTCGCCTGCCCGTCGGATGTGAAAATCGGCGACATTATTCAGCGCGCCCGGGCACGCTATAGCACGCAAAAACCGTCGCTGCGCGATGCCATTCTCAGCCATACCGACCTGATGGGCAGCGTCTCCACGCCGTTTGCCCCGCTGGTGAACGCCGCGACCTCGCTGAAACCGGTGCGCCAGCTGCTGGATGCCACGCTGAAGATCGACCATCACCGCAGCCTGCCTAAATATTCCCACGGCACCTTCCGCCGCTGGTACAAATCCGTAGCGGCAGACCAGGCGCGGTATGCCGACCAGGTGGCGTTCTTCCATGGCTGCTACGTGAATTACAACCACCCGCAGTTGGGCAAAGATCTGCTGAAAGTGCTGAACGCCATGGGTACAGGCGTGCAGTTGCTGAGCAAGGAGAAGTGCTGCGGTGTGCCGCTGATCGCCAACGGGTTTACCGATAAAGCGCGCAAACAGGCCAGAAGCAACGTCTCGTCGCTGCGCGAGGCCATCATCGATAAAGGCATTCCGGTGCTGGCCACCTCCTCGACCTGCACCTTCACGCTGCGCGATGAGTATCCGCACCTGCTGGAGGTGGACAATACCGGCCTGCGCGAAAAGATTGAGCTGGCGACGCGTTTCCTGTGGCGCAAGCTGGACAGCGGGCAGACGTTACCGCTGAAAAACTTACCCCTGAAAGTGGTCTACCATACGCCCTGCCATATGGAAAAAATGGGCTGGTCGCTCTACACGCTGGAACTGTTGCGGTTAATTCCGGGGCTGGCGCTGACGGTGCTGGATTCGCGCTGCTGCGGCATTGCGGGGACGTACGGCTTTAAGCGTGAAAATTACGAAACATCACAGGCAATTGGCGCGCCGCTGTTCCGCCAGATTGAGGAGAGCGGCGCCGATATCGTGGTGACCGACTGCGAAACCTGCAAGTGGCAGATAGAGATGTCCACCAGCAAGCGCTGCGAACATCCCATCACGCTGCTGGCGAAGGCGTTGGGTTAGGTATCGCCGGGGCCGCCGCCCCGGCAAACCGGTTACTCAACGAACAGCGATTCCACCACGTTGATCCAGCCGTGCTCGCTGGCCACCTCCTTACCTGCCAGCCAGCGACGCAGCATGTTCAGCGCCATCATGGCGCAGACCTCCTGACGCACCGCCAGGCTGTGGCGGCTGATACCCATTTTGACTCTTAAGGCATGGGTCCCTTCCGGCGTGGCGAGCGCAAAATTGAGATACTCTTCATCCAGTCCCCCAACAAACAGCGCCAGACCGGCAAAATGTTTCACCCGGCGTTCTGACGCCCAGCGTGCCGTCTGCGCCAGCGTCTCCTGCTGGAAGGGCACCACTTCGCTGGCCAGCAGTGGGGCACTGGCCCGGTTTAACTGCAACGCCAGCAGGCCACCGGTAAACTGCTCGCTCAGGGTAACGCTCAGCTGGCGCGACTGCAGATGCTTCGCAATCTGCGCTGGTAGCCCTTCCGTACCCTCGAAAATAAGACTTTCGCCCGCCACGCGCTGCACTTCCGGCCAGAGCGCCAGCATCGCCGCTTTCTGCGTCGCAGGCCCGGTCAGCTTGAGTTCAATGATCGGCATGGAAGAGCGATAGCCCATGGATACCCCCGGTGGCAGCGGCAGGTGATCGAGGCTCTGCGCCAGATCGCTTTCCGAGCGGCCAAAGGTGGTCAGGCGCAGGCAGACTGGCGGTTCAGGCAGGGTAAAACGTTGACGAAGGCGCGGCAGGATCTGCTGTTCGACCATCACTTTAAATTCAGACGGGACACCCGGCGTGAAGAACATCAGGCAGCGGTTCAGTTGAACGGCGAAACCGCAGGCGGTACCCACCGGGTTATCGACCAGTTCGGCGCTGGCCGGGATTTCAGCCTGTTTGCGGTTGCTGGGGGCCATCACGCGGCCACGTTCGGAGAAGAAACGCTCCATCTGGGCCAGCCACGCCTCATGCAACACCAGCCCTTCGCCTTTGGCGGTCGCGGCAGCCAGCGCGCTGAGATCGTCGCCGGTGGGGCCGAGCCCACCGTTCACAATCAGCACGTCGCAGTGTTCGCTACGCTCGCGCAGAACAGTCACCAGCGACTCAAGACTGTCGCCTACGGTATTGCGGCGCGTTAACGGTAATCCTTGCTCAAAGAAAAGATCGGCAAGCCAGGCAGCATTGGTATCAATAATCTGTCCATGCAGCACTTCGTCGCCGGTGGATAACATCTCCACGTTAATCATTGTGTTCTCCCGCTTATATGGTGAAAACACTATAGCGCAATCACCGGCACGGAGAGGAGAGAAACTGGCGCGACGGACGCCGCGCCGGAGGGGTTAGAAGCCTGCGCTGACGCCCACGTACGGGCCGTCAGCCAGCGCGTTGTCGCGGTTGCCCTCTTTGCCCGCCAGGTTCAGATAACGATAGCCCGCTTCGATGGTAATCGGACGCATGATGGTCCAGCGCGCACCCGCGTTAGCTTCTTTATAGCTGTCGATACCGCTGGAGAGGGAGTCCGGAGAGTAGTAATACTCGCCGAACAGGCCGAAGCTGTCGCCAATTTTCCACTGCAGACCGCCGCCCACTGCCGCCGCGTAACCTTCGTCACCGTCGTTCGGGTTGGTATAGATGCCTTTACCGCCGACGGTCGCCAGGAATGGACCAAGCGGAACGTTAAAACCGAGGCCCAGGCTTGCCGCATCGCCATCGTCGTCGTTATGCGTCCAGCCGCCGGTCATCGCCAGGCCTGCGCTATCCGTGCCAAGACCAAAGCCCAGGTGGGTATAGTCCTCGCCCGCCGAGCCGTTGAAGGAAATAGCGTTGGCCGCTGCCGATACACACATCAGGCCTAAGCCCATTAATGCCACTTTTTTCATTGTCGTGATCCCGCACAATTTGTTCACAGATATCCAAAACCGCGAGATTTTAACCTGACTGGCTATGGGATCAATGGACTCCGTGTGCGTCGGACAATTAGTTTGTAACGATTTGATAATATCAACATTTACGTCATCAATAAAAAGCGCATTTTGACGCACAGACCGCCCAGATTTTCACTGGCCATCAGTTGAAGATGGCTGCGGTGCAGGCGGGCGATATCGTTGGCCAGCGCCAGCCCAATCCCGGACCCGGTGGCATCTCCTACATTATCCAGCCGATGAAACGGCAGCATGGCCTGGGAAATCTGATCTTCAGCAATTCCCGGTCCGCTGTCCTCCACGCTCAGCTCAACAGCGTCGTTAACCGTGTGCAGAGACACGGTGACGATGCCCTGCTGCGGGGTGTATTTGATCGCATTCTCCAGCAGGTTGGCACACAGTTCGCCCAGCAGCACCTCATCACCTTCAATCATGACGGATTGCTGAATGCCGTCATAACCTAAATCGATCCCCTTGCTGCGCGCCTGCGCCAGCCGGGAGAAGCAGCAGTTCTGCACCACCTGAACCAGATCCACCGGGGCAAACTGGCGCTCTCCCTGCTCTTTGTGCTTCACCGTGGAGAACTGCAACAGCCGTTCAGTAAGGACGATGGTGTTGTCCAGCGTCACGTTCATGGCGCGTAAACTCTCCTGCCACAGGGCCGGATCGTTTCGCGTCAGGGCAACGGAAACCTGGGTTTTGAGCACCGCCAGCGGCGTTTTGAGCTGATGAGAAGCATCGGCGTTGAAACGCTCCTGGCGGGAAAGCACGCCGCGTAATCTGTCGATATAACGGTTAAAAGCCACGATCAGCAGCCGCGTTTCCGACCAGGGCAGCAGCTCCGGTAGCGGGGCCAGCAGCCCAGGCTCACGGCGCACCATCAGCGAGGAGAGCTGACGCATCGGGCGCAGCACGCGGCGCAGCAGCCAGGCGGTTAAGACCAGCGTCAGCAGCACCAGTAGCCCCTGCGAAACGAGTGATGAAAACAGAAGCTGAGTGGCGAGATAGCGCCGCGACTGCAAGGTTTCGGCGACGTAGATTTCCGCCATACCGGAAACATTGTCTTCGTTAATCGGCTGGAGAAGCTTCGCCACGCGGATCGCCTGGCCGCGATACTCGGTATGATAAAACCAGGCCAGCGCGGGATAGTGCGTGGTGCGCGACGTGGAGCGGGGCATATTCGGCAGATCGTCATAGCCGGAGATCACCCGCCCCTCCGGGTCAACCACCTTGTAATAGAGGCGATCGTTCATGTTCAGCTCGAAGCTGTCGAGCACCACCCAGGGAACATCGACCAGCAGCTTGCCGTTGTGCACCTCCAGCCGCTCAGAGACGGTACGCGCCGAAGATAACAGCGTGCGGTCGTACGCCTGGGTCGCCGCCTGCAGGGCGCTGACGTAACTGTTAAAAGCCGATAATCCCCACAACAGCAGCAGCGGCAGGCCGAGAAAAAGCAGCAGTTGCAGATAAAGCGACTGAGGCTTAACCCACTTCATCGCCGCACTCCAGCACATAGCCCAGCCCGCGCAGGGTGGTGATCCGCACCCCGCTGCCAGTCAGTTTTTTGCGCAGGCGATGAATGTAGAGATCGAGACTCTCGGGGCTGACGTCGTCATTCAGGCTAAACACCTGATCGAACAACTGCTGGCGGGAGACGGGCCGGGTGCGGCGATGCATTAGCACCTTCAGCAGTGACAGTTCACGCGGGGTGAGCGAGAGCGGCTCATCGCGCAGCAGGAAAAAACCGTCGTCGTCATACTCCAGCTCCCCAAGACGCTGGCGTTCCTGGGTTCGCCCCTCGCTTCGGCGCAGCAGGGCGCGAAGCCTGGCGTCCAGCTCCTCCAGCTCAAACGGTTTTGGCAGATAATCATCCGCCCCGGCGTTCAGGCCTTTCACCCGATCCGCCACGTTGCTGCGTGCGGTGAGAAACAGCACCGGCAAGGTCTGGCCGCGTTTTCGTAAACGGTGCACCACCTCCAGGCCGTCAAAACCGGGCATACCGATGTCCAGTATCGCCACCGCGTAGTTTTCCCCCTGCAGCAGATGATCGGCAGCGCGCCCGTCAGAAACGCAGTCTACGGCAAAGCCTTCCTGCACCAGCGCTTTCTCCAGCCAGTGAGCCAGCTCACGATTATCTTCCGCCAGTAAGAGACGCATATCACATCCTGTAAAGTTGGTGTCGCGTTGAAAGGGAAATGAAAGGTTATTGTTTTAACAATCACGCAACGGAACCGCTACAAGATAGTTCACATAATCAGAAAAAACCCGTACCCGTACCCCCGGATCGCCGGCGTGAGGATAAACGATGAAAAAACAATTACTTTCAACGGTTGCTGCAAGCGTATTAATGTTGAGTGCCTCTGTTGTCCAGGCGCAGGACGCTCCGTCCCGCACCGAATGTATCGCTCCGGCCAAACCGGGCGGCGGTTTCGATCTCACCTGCAAGCTGATTCAGGTCAGCCTGCTGGAGACGAAGGCCATTGAAAAACCGATGCGCGTGACCTACATGCCAGGCGGCGTGGGCGCGGTGGCCTATAACGCGATTGTCGCGCAACGTCCGGCGGAAGCCGGCACGGTGGTCGCCTTCTCCGGCGGCTCGCTGCTGAACCTTTCCCAGGGCAAGTTTGGCCGCTACGGCGTGGATGACGTGCGCTGGCTGGCCACCGTCGGTACCGACTACGGCATGATCGCCGTGCGCGCAGATTCCCCGTGGAAATCCCTGAAGGATTTGCTCACCGCCATGGAAAAAGACCCCAACAGCGTGGTGATTGGCGCAGGCGCCTCCATCGGCAGCCAGGACTGGATGAAAGCCGCCCTGCTGGCGCAGCAGGCGAAAGTGGATCCGCACAAAATGCGTTACGTGGCGTTTGAGGGCGGCGGTGAACCGGTGACGGCGCTGATGGGCAACCACGTGCAGGCAGTTTCCGGTGATCTCAGTGAAATGGTGCCTTACCTGAGCGGCGATAAAATCCGCGTGCTGGCGGTCTTCTCCGAAAACCGTTTGCCGGGACAGCTGGCAAATGTGCCGACTGCAAAAGAGCAGGGTTATGACCTCGTCTGGCCGATTATCCGCGGCTTCTTTGTCGGGCCAAAAGTGACCGATGCCGAATACCAGTGGTGGGTCGACAACTTTAACAAACTGCAGCAGACAGACGAATTTAAAAAGCAGCGCGATCTGCGCGGGCTGTTTGAGTTCAACCTGAACGGTAAGCAGCTGGACGAGTATGTCAAAAAACAGGTGAATGACTACCGCGAGAAGGCAAAAGCGTTTGGCCTGGCCAAATAACCGGAGGCGCTATGAGCGATCGCATTTTTGCCGGGATCTGGTTGTTGCTCTGTATTGGCGGGATGTTCGTCGCCTGGCAGATCCACAGCGAATACAGCTATGAACCCGTGGGGCCCCGCCCCTTTCCAATGGGCATTGTCGGCCTGATGCTGCTTTGCTCGGTGGCCATGCTGTTACGCCACCCGGATACCGTAGAGTGGCCGCCCAGACGCATTTTGCAGCGGCTGTTGGTGATGGTCATTGTGCTGCTGATGTATGCCTGGGGCTTTGAATGGCTCGGCTTCCCGGTGGCGACCGCCATCCTGACGATGGTGATCGGCATGCTGTTTAACGCCAGCCTCCCTGCGGCGGGGATCTCGGGTGTGATGATGGGCATTTTCCTGTGGTACGCCTTTGACCGCCTGCTGGATGTGACGCTGCCGCTTGGCGCCTGGCTTAATTAACGGAGCACGCTATGGATACCTGGATTTACCTCTCACAGGGGTTCGCCGTGGCGATGACCCCGGAAAACCTGGTGATCGCCCTGATCGGCTGCTTCGTCGGGACGATCGTCGGTCTGCTGCCCGGACTTGGGCCCATCAACGGGGTCGCTATTTTGCTCCCGCTGGCGTTTGCCCTGCATCTGCCTGCGGAATCGGCGCTGATCCTGCTGGCGACGGTCTACATCGGCTGTGAATATGGCGGCCGTATCTCGTCAATACTGCTCAACGTGCCCGGGGATGCGGCGGCCATTATGACCGCGCTGGATGGTTACCCGATGGCGCGGCAGGGGCGCGGCGGCGTGGCGCTGTCTATTTCCGCCGTCAGTTCGTTCTTTGGCTCGCTGATTGCCATTGGCGGCATCATTCTGTTTGCGCCTGCGCTGGCCCAGTGGTCGCTGGCGTTTGGTCCGGCAGAGTATTTTGCCCTGATGGTCTTCGCCATTGCCTGTCTCGGCAGCATGATGGCGCAAAACCCACTGAAATCGTTTTTGTCTGCGCTGATTGGCTTAGGGTTAGCCACCGTCGGCGTGGATGCCAACACCGGGGTCTATCGTTTTACCTTCGACAGCGTTCACCTCTCCGACGGCGTGCAGTTTATCGTGGTCGTGATTGGTCTGTTCTCTGTCTCTGAGATCTTACTGATGCTGGAACATACCAGCAGCGGGCAGACGCTGGTGCGTAAAACCGGCCGGATGCTCTTTAACGCCAAAGAGGGCGCGCAGTGTATCGGTACTACGCTGCGTTCAGGGGTGATTGGTTTCTTTGTCGGCATTCTGCCGGGTGCCGGAGCAACCATCGCCAGCGCCATCACCTACATGACGGAGAAAAAGCTCAGCGGCAACAGCGACAGCTTTGGCAAAGGCGATATTCGCGGCGTCGCCGCACCTGAGGCGGCCAACAATGCCTCGGCCTGCGGCTCGTTTATTCCCATGCTGACGCTCGGCGTACCCGGCTCCGGTACCACGGCGGTGATGATGGGGGCGCTGACGCTCTACAATATCACCCCAGGACCGGCGATGTTTACCGAACAGCCGGACATCGTCTGGGGTCTGATTGCGGCGCTGCTGATTGCTAACGTCATGCTGCTGGTGATGAACATCCCGCTGATTGGCCTGTTCACCCGTATGTTGACCATTCCGCTGTGGTTCCTGGTCCCCGCGATCGCGGCCGTCTCGGCGGTGGGGGTGTATGCAGTACACAGCACCACCTGCGACCTGATTCTGATGGTGGTGCTGGGGGTGTTCGGCTACATCTTGCGTAAAATGCACTTCCCGATGTCGCCGCTGATTTTAGGGTTTGTGCTGGGTGAGATGCTGGAGCAGAACCTGCGCCGCGCTCTGTCCATCAGCAATGGTAATGTCTCCATTCTGTGGGACAGCAACGTGGCGAAGATCCTGCTGACGCTGGCGATTGTGGTGGTGGTCGTACCGCCGGTGCTGCGCCTGTTTCGCCGCCGTCAGCGTAAGCCGCAGCCCGATATCGGCTAATTACCCTGACAGCTGGGCATTCACCCACTGTGTTAACGCCTGGCGGGAGATCTTAATCCCGCCATTTTTTAGTTCTGCTGGCAGCACCAGCCAGTGCACGGGCTGCTCAAATCGCGCCATTTTGCCCTGTACCCACTCCGGGAAGCGGGTGAAATCCGTTCCCGGTTCACACTCCACTACCGCCACCGGACGCTGACCAAATTCGGCGTCATTCAGCGGGACAATAAAGACCTGGCTGATGTGCGGATGGGTCGCGATAATCCGCTCAAGGCTCTCCGGCTGAATGCCCTCGCCTCCGCTGAAAAAGAGGTTATCCATCCGACCGAGGATCGTCAGGCGACCCTCATGCAGCTCCCCGCGATCGCGGGTGGCAAACCAGCCCTCAGAATTTGTGAGCGGCAGCAGCGCGCCGTCGCGCCAGTAGCCTGAAGCCATGCTTTGCGCCCTGATCCACACTTCACCGTTAACGACCTGCACCTCCCTGCCCGGCAGCGCACTGCCCACGTCCGGCTCACCGTCAGCCTCTTTCGCACAGACGGTAGAGGCAAACTCCGTCAGGCCGTAGCCGCAGAATGTGCAGATCCCCTGCTCACGCGCCTGTTGCGTCAGTTCAACGGGGATAGCGGCCCCGCCCAGCAGTACCGCTTTCAGCGCGATCCGCTGGTGGGTATTGAGCAGACGCCAGAGCTGGGTTGGCACCAGCGAGGCATGCGTACACCCCTGTAAAGCCTGCTCCAGCGGCTGCTTCTCGCGTACAGTTAAGCGCGCGCCGGCCTGCAGCCAGCGCCATAAGATCCCCTGCCCGGAGACATGAAACAGCGGCAGCGAAAGCAGCCAGTCGTCATCCTCGCCGTAGGGCATCAGCGCGAGGACACCCTCAGCGCTGGCAAGATGCGCCCCGCAGGTATGAACGGCCGCTTTCGGCAGCCCGGTAGAGCCGGAGGTGAGCGTCATTGAGGCCAGCCGCTCAGGCTGCCATGCCACGCTGTATTCGCCAGACTGTGCATGCATGCCAAGCGCGGCGAGTCCGTCATAGTGACCATCCAGCACCAGCGCAAAACGCAGCGTCATTTGCAGAAGCAATACCTCCAGCAGCGGGCGCGGGAGCTGAGGGTTAACGGGAAGAATACGCGCGCCGCACTGGAGCAGCGCCAGCCATGCGAGCAGAGTCTGCGGATGATTATGGGCAAGCAGCAGCACGCCGTCCCCCGCCTCCACGCCCTGCTGATGGAACCCTGCAGCCAGATTGTCGATGCGGGTGCAGAGCTGTTGCCAGCTCAGCACCTCGTCGTTGAGACGCAGAGCCGGTTTATCAGCACGCTGCTCGCGCCAGTGCCGCCACGGCCAGTCACTAAAACTCATTGCAACGGCTCCAGCGCCTCAACGCCCGCGCACGGCAGGGCGCTACCCGGCCACGGGCGAATAAGCTGGGTTTGCATCAGGTTTAACGTATCCAGCCCCGGGATGGTGTCGGGCGTTAACCAGGCGGCAATACGCGCCAGCTGCGTCAGCCCAAGGCTGGATTCGATGGAGGAGCTGATCACCGCCGTCAGCCCTGCGCTATGCGCTGCCGCCACCTGGGCACGCACCTTCGCCAGACTGCCCGTTAGCGTCGGTTTTATGACCACGGCGCTGACGCCCGGCTCGGCGGTAAAGGCAAAGTCCGCCTCGCGCAGGCTTTCGTCCCAGGCGATGGCTATGCCGGTTTCGCGGGCAAAGCCGCGTGAATCCTCACGGGTTTTGCACGGCTCTTCCAGAAAAGCGATGCGGCTGCGGTACGCCGGATTGACGTACTTCGCGAACTGCTGCGCCTTAAGCGGCGTCCAGGCGCGGTTGGCATCCAGACGCAGGCGCAGATCGGGGATTGCCTCCAGCAAGAGGTTAGCGACCATGCCGTCGCGTACCGCTTCGTAAAGACCGACTTTGATTTTCGCCACTTTCTCGCCGGGCATAGCGCTGAGCAGTGCAAACAGCTCATCCGGATCGCCGGTACAGAGCGGCGCGGCACGGTAATCGGCCTCATCAGGGAGGCTGCCGTCGAGCTCCGCGAGCGCACAACTGATGCCGAACGCGGCGGAAGGGACGTCGGGCAGCGGCGGATTCACGCCTGTACGCCATTCCTCTACCCATGCCATCAGCGCAGCCTGCGCCTCCTCCAGCGACTCCAGGCTAAAGCCCGGCAGAGGCGAAATCTCGCCCCAGCCCTGCCCTTCGCCCTGCTGCAGTTGCACGAAGAAGCCATCACGGGTTTTTAACCGCCGTTCACGCAGCACCACGCCCGCGTCCATCGGTATCTGCCAGCGGTAAACCTGCGCGCTGCGCATTACGGGTTCCGTTTGTATTTGCTGAAGTCCGGCTGGCGCTTCTCGTTAAACGCGTTGCGTCCTTCCTGACCCTCTTCAGTCATGTAGAAGAGCATGGTGGCGTTACCCGCCAGCTCTTGCAGACCGGCCTGGCCGTCGCAGTCGGCGTTCAGGGCCGCTTTCAGGCAGCGCAGCGCCATCGGACTGTTCTGCAGCATTTCGCGACACCAACGCACGGTCTCTTTTTCGAGGTCGGCAATCGGCACCACGGTGTTCACCAGGCCCATATCCAGCGCCTCCTGAGCATTGTACTGGCGGCAGAGGAACCAGATTTCACGCGCCTTTTTCTGACCGACAATGCGCGCCATGTAAGAGGCACCCCAGCCGCCGTCGAAGGAGCCGACTTTCGGTCCGGTCTGGCCGAAGATGGCGTTCTCTGCGGCAATGGTCAGATCGCACATCATATGCAGCACGTGACCACCGCCGATGGAGTAGCCCGCCACCATTGCGACAACCGGTTTCGGGCAGGTGCGGATCTGACGCTGGAAGTCGAGCACGTTCAGGTGATGGGTACCCGCATCGTCCTGGTATCCGCCGTAGTCACCGCGTACTTTCTGATCGCCACCGGAGCAGAACGCTTTTTCACCTTCCCCGGTCAGGACGATAACGCCGATGTTGTCGTCATAGCGCGCATCCGCCAGGGCCTGAATCATCTCTTTGACGGTTAACGGGCGAAACGCGTTACGCACCTCTGGACGGTTAATGGTGATTTTGGCGATGCCGTCAGTGGACTTGTGGTAGCGAATGTCGGTATAGCCTTCGGAGCAGTCCAGCCATTCCACCGGTGCATAGAGCATGTTTTCATCAGGGTAGATCATAGAGTGTCCTTAATTGAAAGAGGGAGTATCTGGGCCAGACGCTCAGCCACCGCAGCGGGGTTTTCCCGATGGGCGTTATGTCCGGCGTGATGAATTTCATGGCGGGTGGCGGTAAGCTGCCGGGCAATATCCCGAAACTTAGGGTCCTGTTCGCCATAGAGATAGAAAAAAGGAAGTGCGCACGAGGCGAGCTCAGGGCGTAAATCGGCTTGTTCGGCAAGCGACGTCGCCTGGAGCATGGCGGCCAGAGCTGGACCATTATTCTGGCTACGCAGGGCGACAAGCTGTTCGCGCTGCGCGGGGGTTAGCGAGGCAAATACCGGCTGCTGATACCAGTCGTCAAATACCGACGCCAGAGGTTCATGGCGCAAGCGTGCCGCCCACTGCGCATCGGAGGCGCGACGGCTCGTCCGCGCGTGTTCATCGCTCAACCCCGGATGCGCCCCCTCCACAATCAGCCCCTGTAGCCCCCCGGGCCGCTGGCAGGCGTGATACATCGCAATGCGGCCGCCGAGGGAGTACCCCACCAGCCAGTAATTTAGTATGTTGTAACTAATCAGAGTGCGATTGAGCAAGCCGTTGAGATGATGGAAATCACTCACCACAATGGAGGCCGACTCTCCGTGTCCCGGGAGATCGAGATAGAGGCGGGAATAATCGCTCAGGCGCTCCCCTGACACCTGCCATTCGCGGCAATCGCCGGAAAAACCGTGCAGGAAAACCAGCCAGGGTTTATCCGGCTGACCTTTACGCTGGGTTCCCGCGAGGATCATAGATGGCTTACCTGCGCCAGCAGGTTTTGCAGCATCTGCGCCCCGTCGCTGTCGTTTACCACCACCTCGATTAGCGTGGTGCCGGGTTTGCTCCACGCCGTGCTGAGCGCGCTCTCCAGCTCCGCCCAGTTTTCCGGGCGCTGATACTTGAGGCTGAACATCGCCGCCGCATGTTCAAACTGCACGTTCTGCGGCATCAGATAAAAGCGTTCCCGTTCGCTCTGCGGCGTCGGCAACAGGGAGAAAATCTGGCCGCCATTGTTGTTGATCACCAGCAGCACAAAGGGCGCCGAAGCCTGACGAAGCAGCGCCAGCGCGTTCAGATCGTACAGCGCCGAGAGATCGCCGACGATCGCCAGCGTCGAACGGGCATTCGCGCGCTGAACCCCTGCTGCGGTTGAAATCAGACCGTCGATACCGCTGGCGCCACGGTTACTGAATACCGGGTAGCCCGCCGGCAGGCGGGAGAAGGCGTCAATCAGACGCACCACCAGGCTGTTGCCCACAAACAACTGCCCCTGTTCGGGCAGATAGCGATGGATGCGGTGGGCCAGCTGCGCTTCACCGAATGCGTCGCTGTGTTGCGCCGTCAGTTCCCAGGCCTGGCGAGAGAGTTCAGGAATGTCGGTTGCCCAGGGGGCACGTTTTTCCGCCGGATGCAGCTCCAGCCACTCGGCCACGCTGGATACCAGCCGACGGCCACGATGGTGCGCAGGATCCAGCCGCCCTTCGCGGGAATCGACCAGCCAGTACTCTTCCGGCCTGCAGGTGGCCTGCCACTGCAGAAGACGTTTACCCGTCAGGCTGCCGCCAAGCTGCACCACAATCTGCGCCTGCTCCAGTTCGGTCACGGCTCTGGCGTTGCCGAGCCAGAGATCCGCGCACGGCAGCGGCTGGCCGGTCTGGGAGAGCACGTCGCCAATCAGCGGCCAGCCAAGCCGTTGCGCCCACTGCGCTACCTGCTTGCCTTCCTCGGCGCTCATCCTGCCCGCGATGACCACACCGCGTTTCTGCCGCCAGAAGAACCAGTCGCGCTGTTGGGGGCTTGAAAGCGCCGCCGGAGCGCGCAGCCAAGGTTTATCGCTCTGCCACCAGTCGCCCAGGGCCTGCTGCCACTCAAGATCGGTATCATCCATTTCGCCATACAGCGGCTCGGCAAACGGACAGTTGATGTGCAGCGCCCCGGCACGCAGCCCGCCCAGGGCGTTATCCACCGTCGAAACCAGCCAGCGGGCGGGAATATCGCGGGTCGGACGCGGCAGCGACAGGGTTTCTGTCGGATGGGTGGCAAAAATCCCCGACTGGCGAATGGCCTGATTGGCGCCGCAGTCGATCAGCTCCGGAGGACGATCTGCCGTCAGCAGCACCAGTTTTTCACCGGTCAGACCGGCTTCGATCAATGCGGGATAGAGGTTAGCCACCGCCGTGCCGGAGGTCACAATCACCGCCACCGGCTCATGGCTGGCTTTTGCCAGCCCCAGCGCCAGATGGCCGAGACCGCGCTCATCAAAATGGGTGTGATGAATAAAGGCGCGGTTTTCGGCGGCGGCCAGGGTCAACGGCGTTGAGCGCGAGCCGGGCGCAATGCAAACATGCCTGACGCCATGGCGGGTCAGGGCTTCAAGGATCACCGCCGCCCAGCGCCGGTTAAAGGAACTCACTGACATGGAATTGTCCGGTATCAATATTGCGACGTAGTATAAATAATAGAGAAAGATGTAATTTTGATATGAATCGGGAATGTATGACTCAGTATTAATCCTTTAGGAGCAGAGAGCGCAGCCCGGCTACTTTATTTTCAATCTCCTGCCACTCCTGATCGGGGTCAGAACCGCTGACGATCCCCGCCCCGGCATACAGGCGAACACAGCTCTCCTCAACGCTTGCCGAACGCAGCGCCACGCAGAACTCGCTTTGTGCTAACGAGAGATACCCGGCGGAACCGGCATACCACTCCCGGTCGAAGGGTTCATTGTGGGCGATGAAATCCCACGCCGCCTGGCGCGGCAGACCGGCAACGGCCGCGGTAGGCTGCAGGCGCAGCAGGCACTGTTCATCGTCCGGCTGTTGCAGCGCGGTCCAGATGCAGCGGCGTAAATGCTGAACCTTCCGCAAGCGCACGATTTGCGGCGGGAGGACATCAAGCACCCCGTTTTCCCGCTGCAGGCGCTGGCAGATGTCCTCAACCACCAGCATATTTTCCCGCTGGTTTTTATCGTCGGTCATCAGCCAGTTACCCAGCCGTGCGGCATGGGCATCGTCCGGATGGCTGGCAACGGTACCGGCCAGCGCTTCGGTGCGCAGCAGCAAACCGCGCCGCCGCCACAGCCGTTCCGGCGATGAGCCGAGAAACGCCCGGCTGGCATCAGGGCGCATAAAGAAGTGATAGCACTGGAAGTTGACCTGCCGGCTGGCCGCCATCAGCGCGGCGGGGTTTACCGCCTCGTTAAACTGCAAATCTGTCGCCCGGGCCAGCACCACTTTATCGAATGCCCCCCGGCCGATAGCCTCTGTCGCCCGGGTAATCAGCTGAAGCCAGCCGGCCCGGTCAGGGAGATGCGTTTCGCTCACCACCGCCTGCGTGACCGGGGCGACAGGCTGGCTCTCCGCCAAAGTCTGCATAAACTCCCGCGCGCGCTGGGCCTCCGCTTTCAGGGAGGTGTCGCTCCAGAGCACCAGGCGCAACGTTGCGGTCCCGCCGAAGCGCTGCCACAAAAGGCGCGGCAGGAACAGGCTGCCCTGCTTTGGATCGAAGGCATTAACGCCCACCACTCTCAGGTCGGGTGCGTGTGGATAACGGTTTAAAAACTGACGGGCAACGGATAACGAGGAGAAATGCGTTATCGCTCCGAGAGCAGCATACTCTTCGTCGCCATTGCGCTGCTGCCAGTAGAACTGCGGGTAGATGTGCTGGGCATTCAGCCAGCCGAGCGGATCAAACGCGTCGTTGAGGGCAAAGGAGACATCGAGATAATGCAGGCCTGGGGTATCGGGAAAATCGTCAGCTAATTGTTGGCAAAGGCCTTTCAGCGCGGTGGAAATCGAGTGCACGCGAACTTCTCCCAGCTCAAAAACCTCACATTATAAGGGGTACTAAACAGAAAAAGCAGTACCCCGAGTTGGCAGGGAGAAGCGTTCGTGCTGTGTTGTTAACGGCGGGCGAGTAAAATACCCAACACCAGGCCGGCGGCGGCGCCTACGCCAATCCCCTGCCACGGCTTTTCACGGACATAATCATCCGCACGATAGACCGCTTTTTTGGCCTTGTAATAGTATTGATCGGACGCATGACCCACGCGCGTTTTCACATCATGCAGAGCCTGCTCAGCACGCGCTTTTAGCTCAATGTATTTCTGATCGGCCGGATCGCCGGAAGAGCGTAAGACCTCCTCCAGGGTTTCACTCAGCAGGGTCAGATCGTCATCTACATGGTTATCCGATGATTGATAAGACATAGTGTTCTCCATGTGGTTGCATCAGTTCCGTAACTATAGACAATGCTTGACGATTCCGCCTGCTACGCTTGTTGTACCTCTTTCGCCATACCCACGTGCGGAATGCTATCTTCGTCGTAGATATCCGTCACCTGCACAAAGCCAAAACGGGCATAAAAAGTGTGCAGATGCGCCTGCGCCCCGAGGTATAACGCCTTGTCGGGCCAGTTATTTTCGCAGGAACGCAGCGCGTGCTCCATCAGGGCATAGCCCAGCTTCTCGCCCCGCACCTCACGGCTGATAATCACGCGGCCAATCACAACGGGGGAGAAATCGTCGTCACTTTTCAGAATCCTCGCATACGCCACCAGCCGGTTATCTTTCCAGCCGAGGATATGGCGGTTCTCCCCCACCAGGTCTTCGCCGTCAATGTCCTGATAGGGGCAGGTTTGCTCAACGACAAACACCTCACAGCGCAGTTGAAGTAAGGCGTAAAGCACAGGAACGGACAGCTCGCTATGGTGCAGATCTTGCCACTGGATCATTGGGGTCTCCTTATCGTGAGGGGAGCCGTTATACTAATGACTTTTCATCCCCGGTGCAGAGGCTGAGTGCATTATGGAGCTGTTTTTTTTAGGAACATCCGCTGGCGTACCGACCCGTACGCGCAACGTCACCTCAATTTTGCTGGATCTCCAGCACCCCACCCGCGGCGGGCTGTGGATGTTTGACTGCGGCGAAGGCACGCAGCACCAGCTGCTGCGCACCGCCGCGCATCCCGGCAAGCTGGATAAAATTTTCATTACTCACCTGCACGGGGACCACCTTTTTGGCCTGCCGGGGCTGCTCTGCAGCCGCTCGATGGCAGGCAATATCCAGCCGCTGACCATTTACGGCCCGCCCGGTATCCGGGAGTTTGTTGAAACCAGCCTGCGGATCAGCGGCTCGTGGACGGATTATCCCCTCGAGATTATTGAGATCAAACCGGGCGTGGTGTTCAAAGATGATGCCTACACGGTGACCGCCGCGGCGCTCAATCACCCCGTGGAGTGTTACGGTTTTCGCATTGAAGAGCGGGATAAACCCGGCGCGCTGGACGGTGCCGCGCTGATTGCCGCGGGAGTGCCCTTCGGCCCGCTGTTTCAGCAGCTAAAACGCGGCGAAAGCGTCACCCTGGAAGATGGCCGAACCATCAACGGTGCGGCGTATCTCTCCCCGCCCCGTCCGGGTAAGAAGCTGGCCCTCTTCGGGGATACCGCCCCCTGCGACAACGCCCTTGCGCTGGCTCAGGGCGTCGATCTGCTGGTGCATGAGGCCACCCTGGAGGTAGCGATGGAGGAGAAAGCCAATAGCCGCGGCCACAGCTCCACGCATCAGGCGGCCAGGCTTGCCCGCGACGCGCAGGTAAAAAAACTGATCGTCACCCACGTCAGCTCCCGTTACGACGCCGAAGGCTGCGCCATGCTGCTGGCGGAGTGTTGCGCCATCTTTGCTGCCAGCGAGCTGGCAGAAGATTTTGCTACCGTGCGCGTTTAATGCTCTGGTTTTCCCCGAAACTGCCGATAACCCTATCAGGCCGGTATTTTTCACTGAGGGGCAAACATGGATAACTTCCAGAAAGACATTGATGACAGGGCAAATCTTACTCTGTCGAACCGATTTGAGCTGCTGCTGTTTCGTCTTGGCCGCTCAATGAATGAAAACAAATCTGAGCTGTTCGGCATCAACGTCTTTAAGCTTCGCGAGATTGTGCCCATGCCCTCGTTCACCAAACCGGCGGGGATGAAGTCGCCCCTGATGGGTATGGTTAATATTCGCGATCAGGTGATCCCGGTTATCGACCTGGCCGCGGTGGCAGGCTGCAAGCCAACGACGGGGCTGAACATTTTGCTGATCACCGAGTATGCCCGTAGCGTCCAGGCGTTTGCCGTGGAGTCGGTCGAAAATATCATGCGCCTGGACTGGAAGCAGGTGCATGCGGCGGAAACCGCGGTCAGCGGACGCTATATCACCAGTATCGCCTGTCTGGATGAGAAGACGGATACCAACGATCTGGCGATGGTGCTGGACGTTGAGCAGATCCTCTATGACATCACTCCGGCTAACCACGACCTGCATGCTACCGATCTGAAAATCACCAAATTCAATATCAAGCCGGGTGCGGTGGCGATTGTGGCAGAAGACTCCAAAGTGGCGCGCTCAATGCTGGAAAAAGGGCTGCAGGCGATGCAGATCCCGGCGCAGCTGCATATCACCGGCAAAGAGGCCTGGGAGAAGATCGGCGTGCTGGCCGCGCAGGCCCAGGCGGAAGGGGTGCCCATTACCGATAAGATCTCGCTGGTGCTGACCGACCTTGAGATGCCGGAGATGGATGGCTTTACCCTGACGCGCAAAATCAAAACCGACGCCATCCTGAAGGATATTCCGGTGGTGATCCACTCTTCCCTGTCCGGTAACGCCAACGAAGATCATATCCGCAAGGTGAAAGCCGATGGATACGTGGCGAAGTTCGAGCTGAACGAGCTGTCATCGGTGATTGAAGAGGTGCTGGAGCGCGCCAACAAGAAAATCGACGGGCCGCTGATTAGCCGTAAGCAGCTGGCTTAAGCCCGGCGGCGCTTCGCTTGCACGGGCCTACGGTTTTGTAGGCCGGGTAAGCGCAGCGCCACCCGGCAATAAAAAAACCCGCCGAAGCGGGTTTTTTTTTCTGCCGTTTTTACATCAGCGGCATCGCATGCTGCACGATGGTGATCAGCGGCTGCGGATAGATACCGAAGATCAGCACCAGCAGCGCGGAGATGAGCACCACAATACCGCCGGCGCTGTACTGCCAGTTGCCTGGCGCATCGCGGTTGAGCTGCTGAGGCGCACTCAGGTAGAGGCTCACGGCAACGCGCAGGTAGTAGTAGAGACCAATCGCGGAGCCGATAACGACACCCGCCGTCAGCCACCACAGACCGGCCTGCACACCCACTGCCAGCACATAGAACTTCCCGATAAAGCCGAGCGTCATCGGGATACCTGCCAGCGAGAGCATCATCACGGTCATCACCGCGGAGAGGATCGGACGGTGCCAGAACAGACCACGGTAGGAGAAGAGCGAGTCGGCATCCGGGCCACGGTACGGGCTGGACATCAGGCTCACCACGCCGAAGGCGCCGAGGCTGCTGAACAGGTAACCGGCCAGGTAGACACCCACGGTCTCCATGGACATCTGACCGCTCTGCAGGGCAATCAGCGCCACCATCAGATAGCCGAGGTGGGAGATGGAGGAGTAACCGAGCAGACGCTTGATGTTGGTCTGGCTCAGCGCCATCAGGTTACCGAAGATGATGGAGACAAAGGCGATCACGCCCAGCACTACGCGAACCGCTTCGCTGTCACCCACCGGGGCGTAGAGGAACAGACGCATCACCACCCCGAAGATAGCGATCTTGCTCGCCGTCGCCAGGAAGGTGGATACCGGCGCTGGCGCACCCTGGTAGACGTCTGGCGTCCACAGGTGGAACGGCACCAGAGAGAGTTTAAAGCCGAGGCCAACAATCATCATGCCCAGACCCGCCAGCAGCAGCGGCTCATGCAGCATGCCGTCGCCGAGGCTCTTGCCGAGCGCTTCAAATGAGAGGTTACCGGACTGAGCGTAGAGCAGCGCAATACCAAACAGCAGGAAGGACGAAGCAGCAGCAGACAGGATCGTATACTTGATACTCGCTTCCAGAGAGCGCTTCTGGCGGAAGGCATAACCAATCAGGCCGAACAGCGGCAGCGAGATCAGCTCAATACCGAGGAACAGCGCCGCCAGATGGTTGGCATTCGCCAGCAGAATGCCGCCCAGGGCCGCAATCAGAACCAGCAGGTAAAACTCTTCTCTGTTGTCGTTGTACCCTTCCAGCCACGGGTAGGCAAAGGTGCAGGTCGCCAGACTGGCTAACAGCACCAGCCCGGTGTAGAGCATGGCGAAGCCATCAACGCGCATCAGCGGCGTGACGTCCATCGCCCCCGCCTGGCCAACAAACCAGAGGGAGACTAACGCAGCGTTCAGACCCAGAACCGCCAGCGTGGCATTCAGGAAGTGATTGCGTCGCCACGCAATGGAGAGCATCACAACCACCACCGTCAATCCGACGATCAGCAGCGGTAGCAGCGCAATCAGTTGTTGTGGAGTTATTGTCATGGCGATTTACGGCCTTGTAGTAGAAGCAGAATTAACAAACCACTGCTGGATATTACCCATCGCGGAGTGCGAGGTATCCAGAATCGGCTGCGGGAAGAAGCCCAGCAGCACCAGCAGTACGACCAGCAGCAGGATGATGAACAGCTCGCGCAGCGACATCCCCGGCAGTTCTTTGGCAGCGATCTCACTCTTCGCTTTACCGAAGTAAGCGCGGTGCAGCATCGCCAGCGAGTAAACGGAGGCGAACACCAGACCGAAGGTGGAGATGACGGTAATCATCGGTACCACCTTGAAGCTGCCGAACAGGATCATAAATTCGCCAACGAAGTTACCGGTCCCCGGCATCCCCAGCGTGGCAACCGCGAAGAACATCGACATCGCTGGCAGCCACTTAATTTTGCTCCACAGACCACCCATCTGACGCATGTCACGGGTGTGCAGACGTTCGTACAGCTGACCACACAGGATGAAGAGACCGGCTGCGGAGAGACCGTGGGCAATCATCTGGATCACCGCGCCCTGGTAGGCCAGCTGGCTGCCGGTGTAGATAGCAATCAGCACGAAGCCCATGTGGGAAACGGAGGTGTAGGCAATCAGACGCTTGATGTCGTACTGCGTGAAGGCCATCCAGGCACCGTAGAAGATACCGATCACACCGAGCCACATGGCAATCGGCGCAAACTCTGCGGAGGCATTCGGGAACAGCGGCAGCGCGAAACGCAGCAGACCGTAGGCCGCGGTTTTCAGCAGGATACCCGCCAGGTCAACGGAACCCGCCGTTGGTGCCTGGGAGTGCGCATCTGGCAGCCAGCCGTGCAGCGGCACCACCGGCATCTTCACCGCAAACGCAATGAAGAAGCCCAGCATCAGCAGGTATTCTACGCCGTGGGACATTGGGGTCTTCAGCAGGTCCTGATAGTTGAAGGTCCAGACGCCGGTCGCGTTGTAGTGCACGAAGACCAGCGCCAGGATGGCAATCAACATCACCAGACCACTCGCCTGGGTATAGATGAAGAACTTGGTGGCCGCCGTGATACGCGTTTTACCGTCGGATGCCTTATGGCCCCACAGCGCGATCAGGAAGTACATCGGCACCAGCATCATCTCCCAGAAGAAGAAGAAGAGGAACATGTCGATGGCAAGGAACACGCCGATCACGCCGCCCAGGATCCACATCAGGTTCAGGTGGAAGAAGCCCTGGTATTTTTCGATTTCTCGCCAGGAGCAAAGCACCGCCAGAACGCCGAGCAGACCGGTCAGCACCACCATCAGCAGCGACAGACCATCAATCGCCAGATGGATGGTGATACCGAAACGCGGGATCCACGGCAGAATAAATTCAGACTGCCACTGCGGAATGCCCGCAGACTGGGTCAGTGAATAGCCGCCCTGCAACCAGAGTTGCAGACCGAGCGCGAGCGTCAATCCCATGGTGATCAGCGCAATCCAGCGCGGCATCTTCACGCCAAAGCGTTCGGTCTGCCAGCACAGGAACCCACCGATAAAGGGAATTAATATTAGCCAGGGTAGTAACATGGCGATTTGCATTCCTTTTTAAGGCCCCCAGAAGGGGCCTGATTTTCAACGAATTCGAATAAAATTCACTTAACGATCAACGCAATACCATCAGCAGCGCCAGCACCACAACCGCGCCGATGCTCATGGACGCTACATACCAGCGCAGATACCCGTTCTCGCTGAACAGCAGGCCTTTACCTGCCAGGCGGGAAAGGATGGCCGGGATGTTCATTACCGCGTTCAGCGGATCGCGTTTGATAAGCCACGCAATGCCGAGGAACGGTTTCACGAAGATCATGTCGTACAGCCAGTCGAAGCCCCACGCGTTATACCACCAGGTGCCCAGCAGACGGCCCGGCGCACTGTTGGCAACCGAGGTGACCAGGGTACGTTTGCCCAGCCACAGCCATGCCGCAATCAGGATACCCGTGATAGCGACCACACCGGAGGTGATTTCAAGCGTCAGAACGCGACCGTGCTCAAGCTCGGTGGTGTCTGGCAGTACGCCCTGCAGCGGTGGCACAATCATCGCGCCAACGAAGGTGGAGAGTACCAGCAGCACAATCAGCGGCAGGTGGTGGGTAATCCCCTTCCCTGCGTGAGCGTGAATTTGTTCTTTACCGTGGAAGACGATGAAAATCATACGGAAGGTATACAGGGAGGTCATAAACGCACCGACCAGACCCGCAACCATCAGATTGATATGCCCGTTCGCCATGGCCCCCGCCAGGATTTCGTCCTTACTGAAGAAGCCCGCGGTGATCAGCGGCAGTGCCGCCAGCGCCGCGCCGCCCACCAGGAAGCAGACGTAAACCAACGGGATGGACTTACGCAGTCCGCCCATTTTGAAGATGTTCTGCTCGTGGTGGCAGGCCAGGATCACCGAACCGGACGAGAGGAACAGCAGCGCTTTGAAGAACGCGTGCGTCATCAGGTGGAAAATAGCCGCGTCCCACGCCTGTACGCCCAGCGCCAGGAACATGTAACCGATCTGGCTCATGGTGGAGTAAGCGAGAACGCGTTTGATGTCGGTCTGGACCAGCGCGGCAAAGCCTGCCAGCACCAGCGTCACCGCACCGACGATGCCCACCAGATGCAGAATTTCCGGAGTCATCAGGAACAGGCCATGGGTACGCGCAATCAGGTAAACACCGGCGGTCACCATGGTGGCGGCGTGGATCAGCGCGGAGACAGGGGTTGGACCCGCCATCGCGTCGGCAAGCCAGGTCTGCAACGGCAGCTGTGCAGATTTACCCACAGCGCCACCCAGCAGCATCAGGGTTGCCCACCACAGCATATTGTTGCCGGCTTCGAAGTGCGCCGGTGCCAGTTCCACCATCTCGCGGAAGTTCAGCGTGCCCAGCTCGTTGTAGAGAATGAACAGCGCGAAGGCGAGGAAGACGTCACCCACACGGGTCACAACGAACGCTTTCATGGCCGCTGCGCCATTCTTCGGATCGGTGTAGTAGAACCCGATCAGCAGGTAAGAGCAGAGACCCACCCCTTCCCAGCCGAGGTACATCAGCAGCAGGTTATCCGCCAGCACCAGTACCACCATGCTGGCGATAAACAGGTTGGTGTAGGCGAAGAAGCGGGAGTAACCCTCTTCACCGCGCATATACCAGGAGGCGAACATATGGATCAGGAAGCCGACACCGGTGACCACGGAGAGCATGGTCAGAGAGAGACCATCCAGCACCAGATTAAAACCGATGTTGAAATCACCCACCGACATCCAGGTCCAGAGTGGAACGCTGAAAGCCTGACGTCCGTTGTTAAAGAAGTCGATCCCCGCATACGCTGTGACCAGTGCGGCCAGGCCCACAGAGCCCATGCCGATGGTCGCAGAGAGATTCTCAGACCAGCGGCCGCGTGAGAACGACAGCAGCAGGAAGCCAATCAGCGGAAAAATAATGGTTAAGGCAAGCATGTTCATCCACGCAACTCACTTACTGAATCGATGTTCAGGTTCTGGCGGCGACGATGGAGCTGCAGCAACAGCGCCAGGCCAATACTCGCTTCCGCAGCCGCGAGGCTGATAGCGAGAATGTACATCACCTGACCATCGGTCTGGCCCCAGTAGCTACCGGCAACCACAAAGGCCAGCGCGGAAGCGTTGATCATGATCTCCAGGCCAATCAGCATAAACAGCAGATTGCGGCGGATAACCAGACCGGTTAAGCCCAGCACGAATAAAATCGCGGCGAGGATCAGTCCGTGTTGTAAAGGGATCATGCGTGATCCTCCGTTTTTCTTTTCGCGCTGTCGTCCTTACGGTTGCTCAGCACTTCACCCATGCGCTCTTCGCGACCCACGTGGAAAGCAACGACCAGGCCTGCCAGCAGCAGCATCGAGGCCAGTTCCACCGCCAGTACGTATGGCCCAAACAGGGTGACACCCACCGCTTTGGCGCTGATTGGCGTACCGTCGATACCCTGGTCGTTCACACCCAGAATGGCGTAAACGATCACCGCCAGCATGATGGCCGACAGAATTGCCGGACCAATCCACACCTGCGGTTGCAGCCACTGACGTTCCTGCTCGATCTCAGAGCCGCCCAGGTTCAGCATCATCACCACGAAGACGAACAGCACCATGATGGCCCCGGCGTAAACGATGATTTCAAGCGCACCGGCAAAGTGTGCGCCCAGCGCAAAGAACACCCCGGAAATAGCCAGCAGCGAAATGATTAAATAGAGCAGCGCATGCACCGGGTTGGTGTGCGTAATCACTCGCAGCGTAGCCAGGATGGCGATCAGGCCACAGATATAAAAAGCGAATTCCATTGCCCCTCTCCTTACGGTAACAGGCTCTTGACGTCGATAGGCTTGGCTTCGTTCTCTGCTTCGCCCTTATCTTTGCCGTCGATTGCCATACCCGCCATCCGGTAGAAGTTATATTCCGGGTATTTGCCCGGACCGGAAATCAGCAGATCCTCTTTCTCGTACACCAGATCCTGACGTTTGAATTCACCCAGTTCGAAATCGGGGGTCAACTGAATCGCCGTGGTCGGGCACGCTTCTTCACACAGGCCGCAGAAGATGCAGCGTGAGAAGTTAATGCGGAAGAACTCAGGGTACCAGCGACCGTCCACCGTCTCTGCTTTCTGCAGAGAGATACAGCCTACCGGACAGGCTACCGCACACAGGTTACAGGCAACGCAGCGCTCCGAACCGTCCGGATCGCGCGTCAGCACGATACGGCCACGGTAGCGCGGCGGCAGATATACCGGTTCTTCCGGATACATCCGGGTTTCGCGTTTAGAAAACGCGTGCAGGCCGATCATCCAGATACTGCGTACCTGGGTGCCGAAACCTACCAATAATTCTTTTAAGGTCATGATCTCAAAGCCCCTTATGGCTGCTGCCAAAGAATGACAGCCGCCGTTACCAACAAGTTGACGAGCGTCAGCGGCAGGCACACTTTCCAGCCGAAGGACATTACCTGGTCATAACGCGGACGTGGTAATGCAGCGCGAATCAAAATGAACATCATCATGAAGAACGCGGTTTTCAGCGCGAACCAGATGAACGGCGGTAAGAACGGGCCATGCCAGCCACCAAAGAACAGCGTGACCATCAATGCGGAAATGGTGACGATACCGATGTACTCGCCCACGAAGAACAGACCGAACTTCATACCGGAATATTCAATGTGGTAACCGTCAGCCAGTTCCTGCTCGGCTTCTGGCTGGTCAAACGGGTGGCGGTGACACACTGCCACACCGGCGATAGCAAAGGTAACAAAACCAAAGAACTGCGGGATGACGTTCCAGATGTCGGCCTGGTTGTTGACGATGTCGGTCATGTTGAATGAACCGGCCTGCGCCACCACGCCCATCAGGGAGAGACCCAGGAACACTTCGTAGCTGAGCGTCTGCGCAGACGCACGCATCGCACCCAGCAGGGAGTATTTGTTGTTACTGGACCAGCCTGCAAACAGTACCGCGTAAACCGCGAGACCTGCCATCATCAGGAAGAACAGAATGCCGATGTTCAAATCAGCGACCACCCAGGTCGGGCTGACCGGAACGATAGCAAACGCCAGCAGCAGCGAGGTAAAGGCGATCATCGGTGCCAGAGTAAAGATCACGCGATCCGAGAAGCGCGGGATCCAGTCCTCTTTGAAGAACATCTTGATCATGTCCGCGACCAGCTGGAGTGAACCACCCCAGCCCACGCGGTTCGGTCCGTAACGGTTCTGGAACAGACCGAGCAGACGACGTTCACCAAAGCTCATGAACGCACCGCAGGTGACCACCACCAGCAGGATAACAACCGCTTTCAGGATGCTCAGCAGGATATCGATAAGATCCGGCGTTAACCAACTCATGCTTTTGCCTCCTGCAGGTTATCAAGACGCGCGCCGGCCAGCACCGGGGCGATGCCAGGCATACCCATCGGCAGACCCACCTGCCCTGCTGTCAGACCTTCAGAGATAATCAGCGGCAGGCTGATTGTCTGGCCTTCATAGCTAAAGCTGATGTTCGCGCCCGCGTTGACGCCAAGCTTCGCGGCGTCTGCCGGGTTGAGCTTGATGTAAGGCTGCGGCATGCGGGTCTGGAAGACCGGGGAACGCTGTGACAGCTCGTCGCTACCAAACAGATGGTAGTACGGCGCAATACGCCAGTTACCCTCTTCTGCCTGGAAGCGTGCCGGAACGGTGGAGAAGAACGCCAGACCGGTTTCGCTGGCTTCAATCAGGCGTACGCCCGGATCGCCGTGGCGCAGAGAACCACCCACTTCAGCCTGGAACTTGTTCCATGCCTGCGGGGAGTTCCAGCCTGGCGCCCATGCGAATGGGATCTGCGAACGTGGCGCAGACGGCTGGTTGTTCCCTTCCATCGAGAAGGCGAACATGGTGTCTTTATCCTGCGGCTGACGCGGTTCGTGTACGCTGATATTGGCGCGCATTGCAGTACGGCCACTGTAGCGATGCGGTTCACGCGCCAGTTTCTGGCCGCGAATACGGAAGCTCGCTTCCGGCGCCGCATCTTTGATGCCTGCCAGCTGCGGCAGCTTTTCAATAACGGCGTCGATCACGTGGTCGAGCTGCGTCCAGTCCACCTCACGGCTCAGCACGGTGCTGTGCAGGGAGTGCAGCCAGCGCCAGCTTTCCAGCATCAGGGTGGTATTGTCGTAGTAGGCCGGGTCATAAACCTGGAAGAAGCGCTGGGCGCGGCCTTCGTTGTTAATCACCGTCCCGTCGCTTTCCGCGAAGCTTGCCGCAGAGAGCACCAGGTGCGCTTTGTCCATAATGGCGGTGCGCTGATGGTCGATAACCATCACCAGCGGCGCCTTAGAGAGCGCAGCATCTACGCGTGCGGCAGAAGCATGGCGGTGAAGATCGTTTTCAAGTACGACAACGGCATCCGCAGAGCCAGATTCCAGTTCACTCAGCGCCTCTTCCAGAGAGCCGCCGCCGATCATACCCAGACCAATGCTGTTTACCGCACGGGCAATCATGGTTACGCCAACGTCGGCGCCACGGCCTTTCAGCGCTTTGGCCACGTTCGCTGCCGCTTCAATGATCTCGCTGCTGCCGGCGTTGGTACCGGAGATAATCAGGGGTTTCTTCGCACCGGCCAGCGCCTGCACGATAACGTCAACTTTGTTCTGCAGATCGCGATCCAGCTCAACGGCCGGGGCACTGCTGTCCAGGCCGTTAGCAATAGCAAAGCCGAGACGGGCCTGATCTTCCACCGGCGCGCGGTAGGTCCAGGCGGCGATGTCGTCGAGACGGGTGTCATCAACGTTGGTCACGAACAGCGGATGCTTCGCGCGCTGACCGATGTTGAGGATAGCCGCGATCTGCCAGTCAGCCACTTTCTGTGCCGCTGCCATTTCACGCGCTTTCCCTTTCACCGCCTGACGAACCGCCAGGGCTGCGCGAGCGCCGGTCTGGGTCAAATCTTCGCCCAATACCAGTACCGCATCATAGGATTCGATTTCGCGCAGCGCCGGGGTATGGATACCGCCTTCGCGCAGCACTTTCAGCACCAGCTGCAGACGTTCCTGCTCGCCCTGGGCGATACCGGTGTAGAAGTTATCCGCACCTACCAGCTCGCGCAGCGCGAAGTTGCTTTCGATGCTGGCGCGCGGGGAGCCGATACCGATCACTTTCTTCGACTGGCGCAGAATATCCGCCGCGCCCTGCATCGCCTGTTCAGCGTTCAGGGTGATGAAGTCATCGCCACGGCGCTGAACCGGACGACGCGGACGGTCTTTCAGGTTCACATAGCCATAGCCGAAACGACCGCGGTCGCAGAGGAAGTAGTGGTTAACAGTACCGTTGTAACGGTTTTCGATACGACGCAGTTCGCCGTAACGTTCACCCGGGCTGGTGTTACAGCCCAGCGAACACTGCTGGCAGATGCTTGGCGCAAACTGCATGTCCCACTTACGGTTGTAACGCTCGGAGTGAGTTTTATCGGTGAAGACGCCGGTCGGGCAGATCTCTACCAGGTTACCGGAGAATTCGCTCTCAAGCGTACCGTCTTCCGGACGACCGAAGTAGACGTTGTCATGCGCGCCATAGACGCCCAGATCCTGACCATCCGCGTAGTCTTTGTAGTAACGCACGCAGCGGTAGCAGGCGATGCAGCGGTTCATTTCGTGAGAGATGAACGGCCCCAGATCCTGGTTACGGTGGGTACGCTTGGTGAAACGGTAACGACGGAAGCTGTGCCCGGTCATCACGGTCATATCCTGAAGGTGGCAGTTACCGCCCTCTTCACAGACCGGACAGTCGTGCGGGTGGTTGGTCATCAACCACTCCACCACGCTTTCGCGGAACTCTTTGGCTTCCGCATCGTCGATAGAAATAAAGGTACCTTCGGCGGCTGGCGTCATACAGGACATTACCAGGCGACCACGCGTGTCTTCCGCGTTTTGATATTGCTTCACCGCACACTGGCGGCAAGCACCGACGCTCCCCAGCGCCGGATGCCAGCAAAAATACGGAATATCAAGGCCGAGAGACAGACAAGCTTCCAGCAGGTTGTCCGCCCCGTTGACCTCATATTCTTTGCCGTCTACATGAATCGTAGCCATTAGCATGCTTCCAGTTGTCTCGGTCGAAACCGAGCGTTAATCAAAATTCTGTTTTTACCAGCGCGCTTTCAGCAGGTTCGGCTGAATCCCATTGATTGAATGGGTATTGCTGAACGGCTGCTTGATGCCTGCTTCGAATTCGTCGCGGAAATACTTAATCGCGCTCTGCAGCGGCTCAACCGCACCTGGCGCATGCGCACAGAAGGTTTTACCTGGGCCCAGGAATCGACACAGTTGCTCAAGTGTCTCGATATCGCCAGGCTGGCCTTCGCCACGCTCAATAGCACGCAGGATCTTCACGCTCCACGGCAGACCGTCGCGGCACGGCGTACACCAGCCGCAGGACTCGCGGGCAAAGAACTCTTCCAGGTTACGCACCAGCGACACCATGCCAATCTCGTGGTCGACGGCCATCGCCAGCGCCGTACCCAGACGGCTGCCTGCTTTACCAATGCTTTCGAATTCCATCGGCAGGTCAAGGTGCGCTTCGGTCAGGAAGTCTGTCCCTGCCCCACCCGGCTGCCAGGCTTTGAATTTCAGGCCATCACGCATACCGCCGGCGTAGTCTTCAAGAATTTCACGGGCGGTGGTGCCGAACGGCAGTTCCCAGACGCCAGGGTTTTTCACGCGGCCGGAGAAGCCCATCAGCTTGGTACCGGCATCTTTACTTGAGGAGATGCCCTGATACCACTCCACGCCGTTGGCGAGGATAGCCGGAACGTTACACAGGGTTTCGACGTTATTCACGCAAGTCGGTTTACCCCATACGCCTGAGCTCGCCGGGAATGGCGGCTTGGAGCGCGGGTTGGCGCGACGCCCTTCCAGAGAGTTAATCAGCGCGGTCTCTTCCCCGCAGATATAACGCCCTGCCCCGGTGTGCACGAACAGCTCGAAGTCGAAACCGGTGCCGAGAATGTTTTTGCCCAGCAGGCCCGCTTCGGTCGCCTCGGCAATCGCGCGACGCAGGTTCTCTGCCGCTTCGATGTACTCGCCGCGCAGGAAGATGTAGCCGCGATAGGCTTTCAGGGCGAAGGCGGAGATCAGCATGCCTTCCACCAGCAGGTGCGGCAGCTGCTCCATAAGCAGGCGGTCTTTATAGGTGCCCGGCTCCATCTCATCGGCGTTACACAGCAGGTAACGGATGTTCATGGATTCGTCTTTTGGCATCAGGCTCCACTTCAGACCGGTGGAAAAGCCTGCGCCGCCGCGCCCTTTCAGGCCAGCGTCTTTAACCGCGTTAACGATCTCATCCGGCGCCATGCCGGAGAGGGCTTTACGCGCCCCGGCATAGCCGTTTTTGCTCTGGTACTCTTCGAGCCATACCGGCTGTTTGTCATCACGCAGACGCCAGGTCAGCGGATGCGTCTCAGCAGTACGAATTACAGTTTTCATTTGTACTGCTCCAGCAGGTCAGGAATGGCTTCCGGCGTCAGATAACTGTGAGTGTCCTCATCAATCATCATGGTCGGCCCCTTGTCGCAGTTACCCAGGCAGCAGGTTGGCAGCAGGGTAAAACGACCGTCAAAGGTGGTCTGGCCCGGCTTGATATTGAGCTTCTTCTCAATCGCAGCCTGAATGCCCTGATAACCAGTGATATGGCATACCACGCTGTCGCAGTAGCGGATCACGTGACGGCCTACCGGCTGACGGAAGATCTGGCTGTAGAACGTAGCCACGCCTTCGACGTCGCTCGCCGGAATACCCAGCACTTTTGCAATCTCATAGATCGCGCCATCCGGCACCCAACCACGCTGTTTCTGTACGATTTTCAGCGCTTCAATGGACGCCGCACGCGGGTCTTCGTAGTGGTGCATCTCGTGCTGAATGGCGGCACGCTCTGCTTCACTCAGCTCAAAAGCCTCGGTTTGTGGTTGTTGATTCTCGTGCATAATTAGCGGTCCACATCTGACATAACAAAATCGATACTACCCAGATACACAATCAGGTCAGAGACCAGACTGCCGCGAATGGCTGACGGGATCTGCTGCAGGTGCGGGAAGCTTGGCGTACGTACACGGGTACGGTAGCTCATGGTGCTGCCGTCGCTGGTCAGGTAGTAACTGTTGATACCCTTGGTCGCTTCAATCATCTGGAAGGATTCTTGCGCCGGCATGACCGGGCCCCAGGAAACCTGCAGGAAGTGCGTGATCAGGGTTTCGATATGCTGCAGCGTGCGCTCTTTCGGTGGCGGCGTGGTCAGCGGGTGATCCGCCTTGAACGGGCCTTCCGGCATGTTGTTGAGGCACTGCTCAAGGATGCGCAGGCTCTGGCGCAGCTCTTCCACTTTCAGCATCACGCGGGTGTAGCAGTCGGAAACACCGCCGCCCAGCGGCACTTCAAAGTCGAAGTTTTCATAGCCAGAGTAAGGACGCGCTTTACGCACGTCGAAATCGATACCGGTGGCGCGCAGGCCAGCACCGGTGGTGCCCCACTCCAGCGCCTCTTTCGCGCCATAGGCAGCAACGCCCTGGGAACGGCCCTTCAGGATGGAGTTACGCAGCGCGGCTTTCTCATACGAGGCCAGACGTTTCGGCATCCAGTCGAGGAATTCACGCAGCAGACGATCCCAGCCGCGCGGCAGGTCATGCGCGACGCCGCCAATACGGAACCAGGCCGGGTGCATACGGAAACCGGTGATCGCTTCCACCAGATCGTAAATCTTTTGACGGTCGGTAAAGGCGAAGAAGACCGGGGTCATCGCGCCGACGTCCTGAATGAAGGTGGAGATGTAGAGCAGGTGGCTGTTGATACGGAACAGTTCAGAGAGCATAACGCGAATCACGTTAACGCGATCCGGCACGGTGATGCCTGCCAGTTTCTCAACGGCCAGCACGTACGGCATTTCGTTTACGCAGCCGCCGAGGTACTCGATACGGTCGGTGTACGGAATGTAGCTGTGCCAGGATTGACGCTCACCCATCTTCTCGGCACCACGGTGGTGGTAGCCGATGTCTGGCACGCAGTCGACGATCTCTTCACCATCAAGCTGCAGAATAATACGGAACGCACCGTGCGCGGAGGGGTGGTTTGGACCGAGGTTGAGGAACATGAAGTCCTCGTTGTCGGTGCTGCGCTTCATGCCCCAGTCTTCCGGCTTGAAGGTCAGCGCTTCCATCTCCAGATCCTGCTTGGCTTTGGTCAGCTCAAACGGGTCGAATTCGGTGGCGCGCGCCGGGTAGTCTTTACGCAGCGGGTGACCGGTCCAGGTCTGCGGCATCATAATGCGCGTCAGATGCGGGTGGCCATCGAAGGTCATGCCAAACATTTCCCAGGTTTCACGCTCATACCAGTTAGCGTTCGGGAAGAGTTTGGTGATCGTCGGCAGATGCATGTCGTTTTCAGACAATGCCACCTTGAGCATGATATCCGTGTTGCGGTCTATTGAGATCAGGTGGTAGAAAACGGAAAAATCCGCCGCGGGTAAACCCTGGCGGTGAGTACGCAGACGTTCGTCCATGCCGTGTAAGTCAAACAGCATGACGTAAGGTTTAGGCAGTTTCTTGAGGAAATCAACCACTTCCAGTAACTGCTCACGCTTCACCCAAACAACGGGTACCCCGGTGCGGGTGGCCTGAACAGTAAAGGCATCCGGCCCAAAACGGTTGCGCAGTTCGCCGATGACCGGGTCATCCAGATGATCCCGTGTTTGCCAGGCGGCGTCTTGCGCGGTTAAGTCGGTCATAGTGTTCACCATTGCAAAAGGTCCGTGGTGACTGTTGGGCGTGGCTTCGCGCTATTTGAATAGTGATATGCGAAGGTTATCTCCATGCCCACAGGCGCAAATTAAATTTCGTCTGGTGTCCGCAGATTGGTCACTGCGATACGTTCACCGCGTTTACGCTCGCGCTCAGACTGCATGTTAGCGCGGTACACGCCCTGGTCACCCACAACCCAGGAGAGCGGGCGGCGTTCTTTGCCAATCGACTCCTGCAACAGCATCAGCGCCTGCATGTAGGCTTCCGGACGCGGTGGGCAGCCCGGGATATAAACGTCAACCGGGATAAACTTATCTACACCTTGTACGACGGAATAGATGTCGTACATGCCGCCAGAGTTGGCACAAGCGCCCATGGAGATAACCCATTTTGGCTCGAGCATCTGGTCGTACAGACGCTGAATGACCGGTGCCATTTTGGTAAAGCAGGTGCCCGCTACCACCATCAGGTCAGCCTGACGCGGAGATGCACGCAGTACTTCCGCACCAAAACGCGCAACGTCATGCACCGCAGTGAATGACGTCACCATTTCAACGTAGCAGCAAGAAAGGCCAAAGTTGTATGGCCAGATGGAGTTCTTACGACCCCAGTTGACCATATCGTGCATGGCATGCTCGAGCTTGCCCATGTACACGCTTTTGTTGACTTCTTGCTCCAGGGGGTCGGTTACGATCTCCTGCTTTTGCAGGGGGTAACGGTCATTCTCACCGTTAGGATCTATGCGGGTGAGCGTATAATCCATCTTATTGCCTCGCTGTTACTGCTGACGATTAGGGATACTGTTTTCCGGGTTGATACGTTCACGGCGTGAACGTGCAGGTGTCCAGTCCAGCGCGCCAATACGCACCAGATAAACCAGACCGGCCAGTAACACTAAAATGAAAATTGCGGCCTCGACAAAGCCTACCCAGCCACTCTCACGAATGGAGGTCGACCATGCGAACAGGTAAAGCGCTTCCACGTCGAAAATGACGAAGAACATGGCTACCAGATAGAACTTGGCAGACAGGCGTAAACGCGCGGTACCTACCGAATCGATACCCGATTCGAATGGCGTGTTTTTGTGCCTTGCGCGGGCGCGACCGCCCAGGAACCAGCCGCCGACTAGCATCAGGCAGCACAGGCCAATGGCAACGATAAGAAAGATTGCGAATGCCCAGTGATGAGCGATGACTTCTGTGGATGTTGACATACTCATTGCTTACTCATCAAAAGTGATACCTGAAACACTGCTCTTTCTGGCAGATGGGCATCACATCGATTCATGGGGAGGAACAAATAACCGTACACTAACTGTCGAAAATGAGACATAGACAGCAAAATGATGTGGTTTTTTACTCCTTTCTATAACCTTTTGTCAACTTTAACAAAAGTTTCTTCACATTAAATTACATTGATCGAACTTCATTAACATTTAATGCCCTTTACCCTCATTAAGTGTGAGGCGCGTACCTGCGTGGGGGTGTTGAATCGTGTCCGTAATGAACTAATACAAAGATTACCCGCCTATTTTGACAGGATTTGCCGTCGATTCCTCCCCCCAAAGAGGAGTATTTTCTTGATCTGTGACACGCTTTTGTTAATTCAATCAAAAAAACAGCAACATCTTTGCTGCTTTTTTAACATGCCCATTGACATTAGAAAGAACAAGTATAGCGGGGTTTTGGAGAAAGGCAGGATATCTATCAGATTGATAAAACACAAAATTAGCAATGACTTAAATCAAATCTCTGGAATCCCATGCAAAAAAAGAACCACTGTGCGCAGAGGCAGCAGCAGTGGTTCGTTATCGTCTGGACGAATTGTTATCAGATTATTAGGGCCCCTTTTACTCGAAATCACTTTCAATGATTACCGAGTCATCCCCTCCTTGTTGAGTCACTGTATTGTACTGCCAGGGGTTATGGTAATCATCCATGGCGCTAAAGATGGTCTGCGCAAGCTCGTTGTTACTGGCCGGATTATGGCACAACAGATATTCCGTATCCGGCAGCGCGGGCAATCCGTCCGCTTTACCTAACACACGCAAATCGGGGCTCATCATCTCCACCGGGCGTGCCGTTACGCCGAGCCCCGCTTTTACCGCGGCGCGGATCGCAGGCAGCGTGGAGGCGACATAGGCCATTCGCCATGGGACATTGGCGGCATTGAGCGTAGCCAGCACAACGTCGCGAAACGGGCTGGGATCGTCCAGCAGGACTAACGGCACCGGCTCGCCGCGCTGCAGCGTGAACTCGGCGGCGCAGTACCAGTGTGTCGGCGAGGTGCGCAGCGTCAGACATTCGAACTGGCTGGTACGATGGGTGGTCACCACCAGATCGACCTCCTGCTCCTGCAACATATCAACCATAAAGGCGTTGCGTTTCACTCTGACATCAAGAGCAAGTTTCGGGTAAACCGAACTGATGCGATTGAGCAGGAACGGCAGAATGGTGTCGGCCGACTCGTCAGAGGCGCCTAATGTTAAGACACCCTGCAGGTTGCTAAACATTAATGATGAACATGCTTCATCATTGAAGCGCAGGATTTTTCTGGCGTAACCCAGGAGCTGAATACCATGCTCCGTTAACAGCTTATTGCGGCCATGACGGGCAAAAAGCTCTTTACCGACCAGTTGTTCCAGTCGTTGCATTTGTTGGCTTACTGCAGACTGGGTACGGCAAACTGCCGCCGCCGCCGCAGCAAAGGTGTTCAGATCGGCGACCGCCACAAAGGTTCTCAGCAGATCGAGGTCGAGATTCAGTATCGGACGATTTGCATTAATCATATCTTTTCACTTACAGGTTGCTCGTACGGAGCTGCCCCGGGTTTAAGCTGTGTGCGTAAAAGTAATACAGTTCCTTCTGAACGAAATCCGCTGACGTCCTGGTCTGGCAGGGGCCTGCATAATGTAATTGTGCTGGTTATATCAGTGGTCAGAAACAACTTATCTGACGTTATTTTTATTCTCAAAATCGTTCGAGATATATAGGTATTTGCCGGATGATGTAAATTCGATTAAAGAAGATGCATATCCAACGTTAACTTTATCGCAGTACAGGTTGAGCGGCAATGGTATCGCTTAACTTCTCAAGGCAGAGATAATTCCAGCAATTACAATAAACTATTAAAGGTCCAGGCATCAAGGCCTGCTGTGACCTGTTATCTTTCATCGCTAAACCCGGCATACATCTTACCCTAAAACCTTTTTCTTTATAAGCCTTATTGCAAATCCTTTGATTTAACCTGAATGGTAACTAGCTAAACTAATTTTATTAATATTAACGAAAGTTGCGATTTCGTCTTTATTTAGAAATAAACAATAATTGAAACCGGACTTAATGATTAATAATACTTAACATTAATTTCACATGAGCAACGTTAATATAAAAAGGCAGGAAAGCGAATACCAGTGAGTTTCATTCAGCTTTTACGAAAAATCACTACAGGAAACTGTAGCACCACCAGCGCAAGCCGCTCAAATCACCCCTTTTTTACAGTGTAAAATCCATATTACAACATCCATAACAGGACAAAACACCAACAAAAACCAAAAATACATACGTTAAAGTGATTAACCCATTAAAAAAGAGTTAAAAGATTCAGGGCAAAGCGGCAGCAATGCACAAAATCTTCTTCTGCCAACGCTTCAAAATCGGGCGTTCGAGGAGTACATTGTTTCGTGCTGACTTCCACGGCAGGACGTCGCAATAACAGTGAAAAGGTCAAAGATTCATGTCACCCATCGAAAAATCCAGCAAGTTAGATAACGTTTGTTATGACATTCGTGGCCCGGTTCTTAAAGAGGCAAAGCGTCTCGAAGAAGAAGGTAATAAAGTACTTAAGCTCAATATCGGCAACCCGGCGCCATTTGGTTTTGATGCACCGGATGAAATTCTGGTTGATGTGATTCGCAACCTGCCGACGGCGCAAGGCTACAGCGACTCCAAAGGTCTCTACTCTGCGCGAAAAGCGATCATGCAGCACTATCAGGCGCAGGGTATGCGCGATGTGACTGTAGAAGATATCTACATTGGTAACGGTGTTTCCGAGCTGATTGTCCAGGCGATGCAGGCCCTGCTGAACAGCGGAGACGAAATGCTGGTTCCCGCTCCGGACTACCCGCTCTGGACCGCGGCCGTGTCCCTCTCAAGCGGTAAAGCGGTGCACTACCTGTGTGACGAATCGGCTGACTGGTTCCCGGACCTGGATGATATTCGCGCCAAAATTACGCCGCGCACCCGCGGGATCGTCATCATCAACCCGAACAACCCCACCGGCGCCGTCTATTCCAAAGAGCTGCTGCTGGAGATCGTCGAGCTGGCCCGCCAGCATAATCTGATCATCTTCGCGGATGAGATCTACGACAAAATTCTGTATGACGCCGCGCAGCACCACTCTATTGCCGCGCTGGCGCCGGATCTGTTGACCGTCACCTTTAACGGCCTGTCAAAGACCTATCGTGTTGCGGGCTTCCGTCAGGGGTGGATGGTCCTGAACGGCCCGAAAAAACATGCGAAAGGTTACATTGAAGGGCTGGAGATGCTGGCTTCCATGCGTTTGTGCGCCAACGTTCCGGCCCAGCATGCGATCCAGACCGCACTGGGTGGCTATCAGAGCATCAGCGAATTTATCGTGCCGGGCGGGCGACTGTATGAGCAGCGGCAGCGCGCGTGGGAGCTGATCAACGATATTCCGGGCGTCTCCTGCGTGAAGCCAAACGGCGCCCTCTATATGTTCCCGAAAATCGACATCAAACGCTTCAACATCTTTGACGATCAGAAGATGGTGCTCGACTTCCTGCTGCAGGAAAAAGTGTTGTTGGTACAGGGAACGGCATTTAACTGGCCGTGGCCGGACCATGTTCGCATCGTAACGCTGCCGCGTGAAGATGAGCTGGAGATGGCCATCAGCCGGTTCGGACGCTTCCTCTCCGGATACCATCAGTAAACGATAATCGGGCTGCCACAGGCAGCCCGATTTGCATCTCACCGCCCCTCCCCTCACAATGAAACCTGTCGCTGTGCAGATTTAAGGTAACTTATGAGTCAGAGTCATTTCTTCGCCCATCTTTCCCGACTGAAACTGATCAACCGCTGGCCGCTGATGCGCAATGTGCGCACCGAGAACGTTTCCGAACACAGCCTGCAGGTAGCGATGGTCGCCCACGCGCTGGCCGCCATCAAAAACCGTAAGTTCAATGGTCAGCTAAACGCCGAACGTATCGCGCTGCTGGCGATGTACCACGATGCTTCAGAAGTGCTGACGGGCGATCTGCCCACGCCGGTAAAATACTTCAACTCGCAAATCGCCCAGGAGTACAAGGCGATTGAAAAAATCGCCCAGCAGAAGCTGGTCGATATGGTGCCGGACGAGCTTCGCGATATTTTTGCCCCGTTAATAGACGAGCAGAGCTATAGCGAAGAGGAGCACTTCATTGTGAAGCAGGCCGATGCGCTCTGCGCTTACCTGAAGTGTCTGGAAGAGCTCTCTGCCGGCAATCACGAGTTTTTACTGGCGAAAACGCGTCTGGAAAAGACGCTTGAGGCGCGACGTAGCGAGGAGATGGACTACTTCATGGAGGTGTTTGTCCCGAGCTTCCAGCTCTCGCTGGATGAGATTAGCCAAGATTCGCCGTTGTGAGTTATGCCCGGCGGCGCTTCGCTTGCCGGGCCTACGGTTTCCAGGCAGCAAGCTTAGCGCCGCCGGGCAAAACTGTCAGAACGGGAACAACATCGGGATCATCACTACGCACACCACCATCACCAGGATCGTGAAGGGCACGCCAAGCTTAACGAAATCGCTAAAGCTATATCTTCCCGGCCCCAGCACCAGGGTGTTAACCGGTGACGACACCGGCGTCATAAATGCTGCGGAAGCGGCCATCGCCACCATCATGGCGAACGGATAAGGTGAGACTCCCATCGATTTCGCCATCGCCAGCGCAATGGGCGCCATCAACACAGCGGTCGCGGTATTGGAGATAAACAGTCCGATCGTGGCGCACATAACAAACAGGCACATCAGCATCATGTATGGGCCATAGCCGCCGCCGAGCTCCATCAGACCTTTCACCACTAAATCGACACCGCCAGTTTTTTGCAGCGCCAGCGCAAAGGGCATCATGCCGACGATCAAAATGATGCTCGGCCAGTGAATCGCTTTGTAAGCGCTTTCAGCGTCAATACAGCGGAATTTCCCCATCAGCAGACAGGCAATGATCGCCGCCACCGGATTGGGGATTTCGTCGGTCAGCATCAGAGCGACCATCAGCACCAGACAAAAAATGGCGTGCGGTGCCTGGCTATGGGCTGGGGATGCATCGCTGACCTCGACAGGCAGGTTGAGCACCACAAAGTCTCGCCCTCTCTGCCCCAACTGGGTAATCAGCTTCCAGTTACCCACCACCAGGAAGATATCCCCCAGTTGAAGGGGCTCATCCACCACCGAGCCGTTCATCGCCTCGCCGTCGCGCTTTAACCCCACGACGTTCAGACCGTACCGGGTACGAAAGCCGATTTCGCGAATGGTTTTGCCGAGCAGCTCCGACTCAGGGATCAGCGAGACCTCGGCCATCCCCACATCCAGCGCCTGATCGGAGAAGTACTCCCCGCGCAGGACCATCGGCTCCAGCAGCTGTTCGCTGCAAAATTCACGCAGATCGACCTCTGCCGACGACATATCAATGAGCAACACGTCACGGGCGCGAAACTCCGATACACCGTTTACGTTGACGATAACCCGACGAAAACGGCGCCAGCGCTCCACGCCGATGACGTTGGCCCCGTAGCGTTCGCGGAGTTTTAAATCATCCAGACGCTGCCCAATCAGCGGTGAACCGGGGCGGATCGCCAGACGGCGGGCCCGCCCGGTAAGGCGATACTCTTTGATCAGATCGCGAAACGTGCGGCGCTTCCAGCCGTCGCGGGTTTTATCCTGCTTTTCGCTTTTCAGGGCAAAGCGGGTCAACAGCATATAGACAATGCCCATCACCAGGACAACCAGCCCCAGCGGCGTCACGCTGAAGAAGCTGAAACCGTCCAGGCCTTCACGCAGCAGTTCACTGTTTACCACCAGGTTTGGCGGGGTCGCCACCAGCGTCATCATGCCGCTGATAAGGCCGGCAAAGCTCAGCGGCATCATCAGGCGCGACGGCGAAATCTGCATGCGCATGGAGACGCTCAACACCACAGGAATGAAAATAGCCACCACACCGGTGGAGCTCATAAAGGCCCCGAGTCCGGCCACGGTGAGCATCAAAAAGACCAGCATTTTGGTCTCGCTGTTGCCCGCCATGCTCACCAGCCAGGTACCCATACTGGTTGCCACGCCGGTCCGCACCAGGCCGTCGCCGATGATAAACAGGGCGGCAATGAGAATCACGTTGGGATCGCTAAAGCCTGAAAAGGCTTCCGGGAGGGTTAAGGTGCCGCTCAGCACAAAAGCGACGATCACCAGCAGCGCCACAGCATCCATGCGGATTTTGCCGGTTGCAAAAAGAAGAATGGCGATAAGAAGCAGGCTTAACACCCAGATGAGTTCACCGTTCACAACAGATCCTTGTCAGAAAAGAGTGCGTCAGATAGTGCCATAAAAAAGCCCCAGCAATGTGGGGCTAAATCATGTGATTACATTTTCCGGGTGACTGTTACATTCCCGTCGGGCTCGCGGCTGACGGCGAGTGCCTCCAGCGTGGTAAGCACAAAATCCGCCTCATCCAGACGCGGCGAGTTAGCGGGGACATTGACGGCAATGACGTGGCTTCCGGCATTGAGTCCCGCCAGCACGCCGGCTGCGGCATCTTCTACCACCACACACGCTTCAGGCGCCAGCCCCAGCAGCTCCGCGCCCAGTAAAAAGGCATCGGGCTCTGGCTTGCCGCGCTTGACCCGCTCCGCGGTGATAAAGACTTCCGGCAGCGGCAGGCCTGCCGCTTTATGACGCGCATGAGCCACAGGAACCGAACCGGAGGTGACGATAGCCCAGGGGATCGCCGATTCATTCAGATGGGTGAGCAGCGCCTGGGCCCCCGGCAGCGCGGTAATACCGTCGGTATCGGTGGCCTCGACCTGCTCAAGCCAGCTGAACTCCGCCTGAATTTCCGCTTCACTTTTTCCCTGGAGAAAGTGCCGTAAAGAGGTTATGGCCTGTTTGCCATGGATAAAATTCAGTACGTCCTGATGGTCGATGCCATGTCTGTCGGCCCAACGGCACCAGGAGCGTTCAACAACCGGTAGCGAATCGACCAGCGTACCGTCCAGATCAAACAGAAAACCTTCACACTGCACATCTACCTCCGTCAGGCATTAATAATTTGTTGGATCTCGTTACTGCTCAGGTGGTACTGGCGAGGACAAGCGTGCCATACGCTGAGCATGCGCTGATATTTTTCCCACATCGGGGTCTGGGCATTAAAGCCATGCGTACCGGCATCGAAATGGGTATAGCGTCCTTCGACATTGACCATAAAGCGGACATAGCTCAGGTAACGGGATTCAGTGGCCGCATCAAAACCCAGGAAGGTGACACGACGTTCGTCGATGCTCTGGGCATCTTTCAGGTTGGTCCAGGAGACATGCAGGGCGTGATACATCTCCATGATGTCGATGACGATGCGGCAGGTCTCTTCTTTCAGTTCGCCAAAGTCGCGATCCAGCTCGCGCATCTGTAAACCAAAGCCACGTTCGATGATAGTCTGCAAGCGGCGATAGCGCTCTGCGTTGTCGGGATCAAGCATAGTCATCATTTTGTACTGATTGGACAAAATCAGACGTTGAGCGTGGGTCATTTCCATCTTTCGACTCCTGTTGCGCATGGCAGCTTTAAAAAAGACACGGTAACGGTGGGTTACTGTGCCTTCTTTTGGTCATCGTTTCGATGATCAATCACAAGTCATCGAGGAATGTTTTATCAAGTTGCTTGAATGCCCGCTTCAGCGTATCAGCCAGCGCCTGATAATCGGGTTTCCCCTCTACCGGCGCGAGCGCCTGACCAGCATCCTGCAATTTGCCGCGCACCTCATAGAACCAGGACAACACGGATGGCGGCAGCGGTGTGACCGAGCGTTTGCCGAGCCACCACAGCCCCTGCATCGGCAGACTCAGGGCAAACAGCGCGGTAGCAACAGCAGGACCAAGCTGTCCGCCCAGCGCAATCTGCCAGCACAGAGTAAAGACCGCGAGAGGCGGCATCAGGCGAATAGCGTGACGGGTGGCGCGGATCACCCGGTTTTCGATAAAGACGGGTGCCAGGCGCTTTTCCAGTGGCCACGTCTTTGCATAGTGCTGTCCCCGGCGAAACAGGCTAAAAAAGCTCACGGATGGATTCTCGGGTGTCGACATGGCTTACCTCAACTTCACATATAAAATTTAAAAAATTCGTGCAAAACCACAACTGCTCATGACAACGTTCAAAAACTTTTGTCAGCGCTACCCAGTATCGGGTATCCTGTGCCGGCCTGCAAAGGCCTTAGACGAGGAACGTTCACTCGTCAAATTATCGCACATTATGCCATTGCCGGAAAAATGCGCAAAATGGCATAAAATCATATGTATTCTTTTCGTCATGCCAGAATGTCCTTCGGGCATGATGTTAATCATAAATGTCAGCGATATCTTGCGCTACGATCCTTGACTCACTGACGTTTTTTTAGCCACGTATCAATAATAGGTACTTCCATGTCGAGTAAGTTAGTACTGGTTCTGAACTGCGGTAGCTCTTCCCTGAAATTCGCCATCATCGATGCGCTCAACGGTGAAGAGTACCTTTCTGGTTTGGCCGAATGTTTCCATCTCCCTGAAGCACGTCTGAAGTGGAAAATGGACGGCAGCAAACAGGAAGCGGCTTTAGGTGCAGGCGCCGCTCACAGCGAAGCGCTGAACTTTATCGTTAACACTATTCTGGCACAAAAACCGGAACTGTCCGCCCAGCTGACCGCAATTGGTCACCGTATCGTTCATGGTGGCGAGAAGTACACCAAATCTGTGGTCATCGATGACAGCGTTATTCAGGGTATTAAAGACTCAGCCTCTTTTGCACCGCTGCATAACCCGGCTCACCTGATCGGTATCGCTGAAGCACTGAAAGCCTTCCCGCAGCTGAAAGACAAGAACGTGGCCGTATTTGATACCGCGTTCCATCAGACCATGCCGGAAGAGTCTTACCTCTATGCCCTGCCGTATAAACTGTACAAAGAGCACGGCGTTCGTCGCTATGGCGCACACGGCACCAGCCACTTCTACGTCACGCAAGAAGCAGCAAAAATGCTGAACAAGCCGGTAGAAGAAGTGAACATCATCACTTGCCACCTGGGCAACGGCGGTTCTGTTTCTGCTATCCGTAACGGCAAATGTGTTGATACCTCCATGGGTCTGACCCCGCTGGAAGGCCTGGTCATGGGTACCCGCTCCGGTGATATCGATCCAGCGATCATCTTCCACCTGCACGATACCCTGGGTATGAGCGTAGAAGATATCAACAAGATGCTGACCAAAGAGTCTGGCCTGCTGGGTCTGACCGAAGTGACCAGCGACTGCCGTTACGTTGAAGACAACTACGCCGAGAAAGAAGACGCGAAACGTGCAATGGATGTTTACTGCCACCGTCTGGCCAAGTACATCGGCTCTTACACTGCGCTGATGGACGGTCGTCTGGATGGCGTGGTCTTCACCGGCGGTATCGGTGAGAACGCGGCAATGGTGCGCGAACTCTCCCTGGGCAAACTGGGCGTGCTGGGCTTTGATGTTGACCATGAACGTAACCTGGCCGCGCGCTTCGGTAAGTCTGGCTTCATCAACAAAGAAGGCACCACGCTCGCAATGGTTATCCCAACCAATGAAGAGCTGGTCATCGCGCAAGACGCGAGCCGTCTGACTGCCTGATTCCCCACCGCCAGCAATGCTGGCGGTGCTGTTTTGAAGCCCGCCCGTTTTCGGCGGTAACGAAAGAGGATAAATCGTGTCCCGTACTATTATGCTGATCCCGACCGGAACCAGCGTAGGCCTGACCAGCGTCAGCCTCGGTGTTATCCGTGCGATGGAACGCAAAGGCGTTCGTCTGAGCGTGTTTAAGCCAATCGCTCAACCACGTGCTGGTGGCGACGCACCAGACCAGACCACCACTATTGTTCGTGCAAACTCTAACCTGCCAGCCGCTGAACCGCTGAAGATGAGCCACGTTGAGTCTCTGCTCTCCAGCAACCAGAAAGATGTGCTGATGGAAGAGATCATCGCTAACTACCACGCTAACGCCCAGGATGCGGAAGTGGTACTGGTAGAAGGCCTGGTTCCGACGCGCAAGCATCAGTTTGCCCAGTCTCTGAACTTTGAAATCGCCAAGACGCTGAACGCGGAAATCGTGTTTGTGATGTCCCAGGGTACCGATACCCCGGAACAGCTGAAAGAGCGTATTGAGCTGACCCGCAGCAGCTTCGGCGGCGCGAAAAACAGCAACATCACCGGCGTGATTGTTAACAAACTGAACGCACCGGTTGATGAGCAAGGCCGTACCCGCCCTGACCTGTCCGAAATTTTCGACGACTCGTCCAAAGCAAAAATCGTGAAAATCGATCCGGCTAAGCTGCAGGAATTCAGCCCGCTTCCAGTGCTGGGCGCGGTGCAGTGGAGCTTCGATCTGATCGCCACTCGTGCTATCGACATGGCGCGTCACCTGAACGCCACTATCGTGAACGAAGGCGATATCAATACCCGTCGCGTGAAGTCCGTGACTTTCTGTGCGCGTAGCATTCCGCACATGCTGGAGCACTTCCGTGCAGGTTCCCTGCTGGTTACCTCCGCTGACCGTCCTGACGTGCTGGTTGCAGCCTGTCTGGCCGCAATGAACGGCGTGGAGATCGGTGCGATCCTGCTGACCGGTGCCTATGAAATGGACCCACGCGTCAGCAAACTGTGCGAACGCGCATTTGCCACCGGCCTGCCGGTCTTCATGGTGAACACCAACACCTGGCAGACCTCCCTGAGCCTGCAGAGCTTTAACCTGGAAGTGCCGGCTGACGACCATCAGCGTATCGAGAAAGTGCAGGAATACGTTGCCGGTTGCATCAATCCTGACTGGATTGAATCTCTGACCGCGACCTCCGAGCGCAGCCGTCGTCTCTCTCCACCAGCCTTCCGTTATCAGCTCACCGAGCTGGCGCGTAAAGCGGGCAAACGCGTTGTTCTGCCTGAAGGCGACGAACCACGTACCGTTAAAGCCGCGGCAATCTGTGCCGAGCGCGGTATCGCCACCTGTGTGCTGCTGGGTAATCCGGATGAGATCACCCGCGTCGCGGCGTCCCAGGGCGTTGAGCTGGGTGCGGGTATCGAAATCGTGGATCCGGAAGTGGTGCGCGAAAGCTATGTTGCCCGTCTGGTTGAGCTGCGTAAGAGCAAGGGTATGACCGAAGCCGTTGCCCGCGAACAGCTGGAAGACAACGTGGTTCTCGGTACCCTGATGCTGGAGCAGGACGAAGTTGATGGCCTGGTTTCCGGGGCTGTTCACACCACCGCGAACACCATTCGTCCGCCGCTGCAGCTGATCAAAACTGCGCCAGGTAGCTCTCTGGTTTCATCCGTGTTCTTCATGCTGCTGCCGGAACAGGTTTACGTTTACGGTGACTGTGCGATCAACCCGGATCCAACCGCTGAACAGCTGGCAGAGATCGCGATTCAGTCCGCTGACTCCGCGATTGCGTTCGGTATCGAGCCGCGCGTTGCGATGCTCTCCTACTCCACCGGTAACTCTGGTGCAGGTAGCGATGTAGAGAAAGTACGTGAAGCCACCCGTCTGGCGCAGGAAAAACGCCCGGATCTGGTTATCGATGGCCCGCTGCAGTATGACGCCGCAGTTATGGCTGACGTTGCCAAATCTAAAGCGCCTAACTCGCCGGTTGCTGGTCGCGCTACCGTGTTCATCTTCCCGGATCTGAACACCGGTAACACCACTTACAAAGCGGTACAGCGTTCTGCCGACCTGATCTCCATCGGGCCGATGCTGCAGGGTATGCGCAAGCCAGTGAACGACCTGTCTCGTGGCGCGCTGGTAGACGATATCGTCTACACCATCGCCCTCACTGCGATCCAGGCTTCACAGCAGTAAGCTGCTGCCAAACGTAAAAAGGCGACCCCAGGGTCGCCTTTTTTATTATCACCGTTACGCTTCTTCTTGCTTAGCCGGTTCGTTGTTGGCATTGCGGCTCATCCACAGCGCCAGCGCTTTTAACGAATCAGGCGTGAAGTCATCGCAACGGGCGGTGATCTCCGTCGGGGTCATCCAGAAGACTTCGCTGACCTCTTCTTCCTGCAGCGCAAACGGGCCGTGGGAGACACAGCTGAAGAGGCCTCCCCAGACGCGGCAGTGGCTGTCTTCAAAGTAGAACTGACCGTGTTCGGCAAACGGCACACCGGCAATCCCCAGCTCCTCTTCCGCTTCACGGCGGGCGGAGTCAAGTAACAGCTCATCGGCCTGCACCACACCGCCGGCCGTTGCATCGAGCATGCCGGGCATGAAGTCTTTCGTTTCGGTACGGCGCTGCACCAGGATATTGCCCATACCATCATGCACCACGATATAGGTCGCGCGATGGCGAAGGCGCTGCGCGCGCATCTGCTCGCGGCTCGCCTGGGCGATGACTTCATTGTCTTCGCTGACTATATCTACCCACTCAGTACTTGCCAAATGACTCTGCTCCACCATCGGGAAACCTTCTCTTTATAGCGCTCTCACGGCGCGTTTACTGTTGAGGAGTAAGTTACGGATTAATCCTGGACTCTGCAATAACCTGGCTGTCATTCAGCGTCATAACGCACAAATGGCCCTCTTCCAGCATCCCATAGCTGGGTGGAAACCCGCCTTTAGGCAGGCTGACGGAGCCAGGATTGAAATGAATAATGTCGCCCTTCTTCCCAGCCACCGGAATATGAGTATGACCATAAACCAGGACATCGCCAGCATTCAGCGCGGGCAGATTATCCGGACCAAACAGATGGCCGTGGGTAACAAACAGGCGGCAGTGTGCCATCAGGATCTGCTGCCACGGGGCGGTGATGGGAAAGTGCAGTAACATCTGGTCGACTTCGCTGTCACAGTTGCCCCGCACGGCAATAATGCGCGAGGCAAAAGCGTTAAGCCGCTCTGCAACCTCAGCGGGGGCATAGCCTTCGGGTAGCGGATTGCGCGGGCCGTGATTCAGCACATCGCCGAGGACCACCAGCCATTGCGCCCCGCTCTGGTTAAACAGCGAAAGCACTTTTTCGGTCGCCGGTAGCGAGCCGTGAATGTCCGATGCAAACATCAGCTTCATCAGTGACTCCTTGTAGTGAAAAGCCGCCCCATCATACCTGAATCAGCAGGCCTTATCAGCCAGCCCGCTTAGCTGAAAGCGCCACATAACGCTGCACCGAGGCGCGCTGCCACTGGAAGCTGGCGTAATCCACCAGCTGTTGTGGTACGTCATCACCATTGAGCACCAGGCGGTTGAGCATCAGCGCCAGATCGCTATCCGCAATGCACCATTCCCCGAATAAATTCTGATTGCCGTGGGCCAGAAGCGAGGTGGCGGTATCAATCAGCTGGCTTGCCGTGCGCTGGGCAGTTTCGCTCAGGGCCGGTTTTTTCACCCCGGCAAATACCACGTCGGTAGAACGTTCTTCACGGATGGGCATCAGATCGCTGCGCAGCCACGCCTGTATCTGACGCGCGCGGGCGCGTTTTTGCAGATCGAGCGGATAGATCCGCTCCCATTCCGGCGGCGCAAAACGCTCTTCCAGATATTCGGTAATCGCGGAGGATTCGCTGAGTTCAAACCCGTCCACTTCCAGGAGCGGCACGCGACGGGTCAGCCCATAGCCCCGCCACTGCGGCTGACGGTTCTCCCCCCGGCTGAGGTCGATGGTTTTCAGGGCAAAGGGCAATCCCTTTTCGGCCAGCGCGACGTACACGCTCATCACATAGGGTGAAAAATAGTCGGCATCTGACCACAGGGTAATCGCAGGTTGGCTCATAACGTCCTCATAAGGCTTCGCGTGATGGGTAGATATCCAAAATATAACCTCCTGCCCCGGCTGTCACTTGATGAAAACTCACGATTTATCATCACCACCTATACTCGATCTATGTAGAAAAAAGCGCTATGACAGGAGTTGCGATGATTGACCTTTACTACGCCCCGACGCCCAACGGGCATAAGATCACTCTTTTTCTGGAAGAGGCCCAGCTGGACTACCGCATCCTGCCGGTCAATATCAGCAAAGGCGAACAGTTCCGCCCCGAGTTTCTCGCCATTTCCCCCAACAATAAAATTCCGGCGATTGTCGATCGCGATCCGGAGGATGGCGGTACCCCGCTGAGCCTGTTTGAGTCTGGCGAAATATTGCTCTATCTGGCAGAGAAAACCGGCAAGCTACTGAGCGGGGAATTACGCGAACGCCACGTCACGCTGCAGTGGCTCTTCTGGCAGGTTGGCGGCCTGGGGCCGATGATTGGTCAGAACTACCACTTTAACCATGCTGCGCCACAGCCTATCGCCTATGCCATCGAACGTTTCCAGGTCGAAACGCAGCGGCTCTATAACGTCCTGAACAAGCGGCTGGAAAAATCGCCGTGGCTGGGAGGCGAACACTACAGTATCGCAGATATCGCCTGCTGGCCGTGGGTCAACACCCATGAAAACCATCGTGTCGACCTGGCATCATGGCCTGCGGTAAACAACTGGTTTGAACGTATCCGCACCCGCCCGGCAACCGAGCGTGCAATGCAAAAAGCGCAGCAGATATAAACGCTTTCCTCATGTATTATGGTGTCGATAATGACACGGAGGAAGCCTGCAATGTCCCAGCAAGACGCAATTATTCGTATTAAAAATTTACGCCTGCGCACCTTTATTGGAATCAAAGAGGAGGAGCGTGCTAATCGCCAGGATATCGTTATTAACGTGACGATCCACTATCCGGCAGACAAAGCCCGCGCCAGTGAAGACATTAATGATGCGCTGAACTATCGCACCATTACCAAAAGCATTATTCATCTGGTGGAGAATAACCGTTTCTCTTTGCTGGAAAAATTAACTCAGGATGTGCTGGATATCGCACGCGAACATCACTGGGTCACCTATGCTGAAGTCGAGATCGATAAACTTCACGCGCTGCGCTACGCCGACTCCGTCTCGATGACGTTAAGCTGGCAACGCTAAGCGCAACCCTGGAGGTGGTATGAAGATCCTGGTAACCGGCGGCACCGGCCTGATTGGCCGGCATTTAATCCCACGTTTGCAGGTATTAGGCCATGAGCTGACTGTGGTCACGCGCAGCCCTGAGAAGGCGCGCCAGCTTCTCGGCTCCGGCATCGATATCTGGAAAGGGCTGACGGAGCACCAGGATCTCAACGGCTTTGATGCCGTCATCAATCTTGCAGGCGAGCCCATCGCCGACAAGCGCTGGACAAAAGAGCATAAACAGCGTCTGTGCAACAGTCGCTGGAACATCACCCAGCGGCTGGTCGATATGGTTAAGGCCAGCGACACGCCGCCCTCGGTCTTTATCTCCGGTTCGGCTTCAGGTTATTACGGCGATTTAGGCGAGGTGGTGGTGACCGAAGAGGAGCCGCCGCACAATGAATTTACCCATAAGCTGTGCGCCCGCTGGGAGCAGATTGCCTGCGGTGCCCAGAGCGAAAAGACCCGCGTATGCCTGTTGCGCACCGGCGTGGTGCTGGCCCCCAAAGGCGGGATTCTCGGCAAAATGCTGCCGGTATTTAAGCTGGGTCTTGGCGGCCCGGTCGGTAACGGGCGTCAGTACCTGGCGTGGATCCATATCGACGATATGGTCAACGGCATTCTCTGGCTGCTGGATAACGATCTGCGCGGCCCGTTCAATATGGTCTCCCCCTACCCGGTGCGTAACGAGCAGTTTGCCCATGCCCTGGGCCATGCGGTGCATCGCCCTGCCGTAGTTCGCGCGCCCGCCACCGCTATCCGCCTGCTGATGGGGGAATCCTCCGTGCTGGTGCTGGGCGGCCAACGCGCACTGCCGAAGCGCCTGGAAGCCTCCGGCTTTGCTTTCAGGTGGTATGACTTAGAAGAGGCCCTGGGAGATGTGGTAGGTTAAATTTACCCTGTCAGATGTTAATTTGTTATCTTCGCTCCCTGTTCAAGGCGCTTTGATGGCAACCATTACCACTCCCCGGCTGACGCTCTCCCCTTTTGAGCCCGCCGACTGGCCTTTTTTCCACAGGCTGCGTGAAGCGCCGGAGATCATGCGCTATATGGCCGCGATCGCCCCGGAAAAAGAGATCCGACGCCTGTTTGCCGCCCGTCTTACCGCCCCGCACACCTTTGTGATCCGCGTCCATGATGATGCCACCCCGCTCGGGGATATTGGCCTGCAAATCAGCTCCCACTACCCTGAAGAGGCCGATATTGGTTACACCGTGATTGCCGCCGCCCAGGGCCAGGGAATAGCCAGCGAGGCGCTGCGTGCCGTGTGTGAATATGCGTTTATCCGGGTGGGCGTAAAAGCGATTAACGCATATGTGCTGGCGGACAACGGCGGATCGGTGCGGGTGTTAGAGAAAGCGGGTTTCATGCGCACCCAGGTACTGGAGCAGGCATATGAGATTAACGGCGTGCGGTATGACGACTGGGTGTACCGACTGGAGGTAAGTGCGGCCTGAATGCCGGGCGGCACTGCATTTACCCGGCCTACGGTTTTGTAGGCCCGGTAAGCGTAGCGCCACCGGGCAACAAACTACTTCAACGATCCCTTAAGAAACTGCTGCAGACGCGGGCTCTTCGGGTTGGCCAGCACCTCATCCGGATGCCCCTGCTCTTCGATTACGCCCTGATGGAGGAAAATCACGTGGTTGGAGACGTTACGGGCAAAGCCCATCTCGTGAGTTACCACCACCATGGTTTTCCCCTCTTCAGCGAGCTGCTGCATGATGCGCAGCACTTCCCCCACCAGCTCGGGATCGAGCGCGGAGGTAGGTTCGTCAAAGAGCAACACTTCCGGCTCCATCGCCAGCGCACGGGCGATAGAGACACGCTGCTGCTGACCGCCGGAGAGATGCACCGGGTATTTCATCTGCTGGCGTTCGTCGATACCCACTTTCGCCAGGTATTTCTCCGCCCGGGTACGGGCTTCCTGCTTGCTTAAGCCCAGCACCTGCACCGGCGCTTCCATGACGTTCTCCAGCACCGTCATGTGACTCCAAAGGTTAAAGTGCTGGAACACCATCGTCAGACGAGTACGCAGCAGACGAAGCTGGTGTTTATCCGCCACCTTCAGCTGACCGTCTTTGTCCTGCACCAGATTGATGTTCTCACCGCTGACCACAATCGAGCCGGCACTCGGCTTTTCAAGAAAGTTAATGCAGCGCAGGAAGGTACTTTTACCCGACCCTGAGGAGCCGATAATACTGATCACATCGCCCGCATTAGCCTGCAGCGACACCCCTTTCAGCACTTCATGTTCGCCGTAGCGTTTGTGCAAATCGATAACGTTTAATTTGTTCTCAGCCATCTTCATTCTCAGTGCGTCGAAGGTTTGACATGCTGCAACCAGCGTTTTTCCGCTTTGCGGAACAGGCTAATCAGGGCATAAGAGATGATTAAATAGAGCACTGCCGCGATCCCGAAGGCGGTAAAGGGCTGATAGGTCGCCGAGTTAATATCACGGGCAATCTTCAGCAGGTCCGGCACGGTAGCGGTAAAGGCCAGCGCGGTGGAGTGCAGCATTAAAATCACTTCGTTGCTGTAGGCAGGCAGCGCAATACGCAGCGCCGACGGCAGAATAATGCAGCGATAGAGCTTCACCGAAGAGAAGCCATACGCCCGCGCCGCCTCAATTTCACCGTGCGGCACGGAGCGGATCGCGCCGGCAAAGATCTCGGTGGTGTAGGCGCAGGTGTTGAGCGTTAACGCCAGCACGGTACAGTTCAGCCCGCTACGGAAGAACGCGTTCAGCATCTCGGTGCCTTTGACGATTTCCAGCGTGTACATCCCGGAGTAGAAGACCAGCAGCTGCACATAGAGCGGCGTACCGCGGAACACGTAGGTAAACAGCCAGATGGGGAAGCGAATATATTTGTTGCTGGAGACGCGGCCAATGGCGAGGAAAATCGCCAGGATCCCGCCCATTACCACAGAAGAAATCAGCAGCCAGAGGGTGATCGCCACACCTGTAAAACGGTATCCGTCGGTCCACAGCAGGGATTTCCAGTATTCCTGAATAATTTCGATCACAGGTCAGCCCTCTTCACACCCACGGAATAGCGCCGTTCGAGCAGGAGCAGCACGCCATTGGAGACGGTGGTAAACACCAGATAAATCACCCCGCAGACAATCGCGAAGTAGAACGGCTCCCAGGTGCTTTTGCCTGCCAGCTGCGTGGCTTTTACCACATCTTCCAGCCCCAGTAAGGAGACCAGCGCCGTTGCTTTGAGGATAACCTGCCAGTTGTTACCAATTCCCGGCAGCGCAAAGCGCATCATGGCCGGAAACATAATGCGGCGAAACGTCTGTGATGAGGTAAACCCGAAGGCCGTAGCCGCTTCGATATGCCCTTTCGGCACCGCGAGATAGGCCCCGCGGAAGGTTTCGGTAAAATAGGCGCCATAGATAAAGCCCAGGGTGATGATACCGGCCACCATCGGATCGATATCAATCTGCGCCATACCGATGGCATCCGTAATGCCGTTAAGGGCGATTTGCAGACCGTAGAAGATCAGCAGCATCAGCACCAGGTCAGGCACCCCGCGGATCAGGGTGGTATAGCCCTCAAACAGCAGCGCCATCGCCCGATTCGCAGAGAGCTTCGCGCCCGCGCCTGCAAGGCCTATCAACACGGCCAGCACCACTGAACTGAGAGCCAGTTCAAGGGTGACCAATGCGCCTTGTAAAATTACGCCAGAAAATCCGTACAGCATACCGCCTGCCCTGTCGTGAGTGGTGTAGCCGTGTCTTTTCCCCTCCCTGGACGGAAGGGGCCGCACGTTATTAAGTGGAGGGATTAACCACCGTAGACATCAAAGTCGAAGTATTTCTTCGCCAGTTTTTCGTAAGTGCCGTCGGCGCGCATTTCAGCAAAGGCTTTGTTCAGCGCTTCACGCAGTTCGTTATCCTCTTTACGCAGACCCATACCGGTGCCCACGCCGAAGAGTTTCTCATCCTTGATGGACGGACCGCCAAACTTGTAATCTTTACCAACCGGCTGTTTCAGGAAGCCTTCGCTGGCTGCCACTTCATCCTGGAAGGCGGCGTCAATACGGCCCGCAGTCAGGTCAGCGTAGATATTCTCCTGGCCCTGGTAAGAGACGATTTCAATTCCTTTCGGTGCCCAGTGCTCGTTGCCGAAGGTCTCCTGAGTGGTGCCCTGCAGCACGCCCACACGTTTACCTTTCAGGGATTCAAGGGTTGGCTGAATATCGGAAGATTTCGCTACCACCAGACGCGAGTCCGCTGCATAAAGCTTGTCGGTAAAGGCAATCTCCTGCTGGCGTTTTTCGGTGATAGAGAGGGAAGACATAATGGCATCAATTTTTTTCGCTTTCAGCGAAGGGATCAGCGCATCCAGTGGGTTTTCAACGAAGGTACACTCTGTTTTGATACGTTTGCACAGCTCTTTAGCCAAATCGATATCAAAACCTACCAGTTCACCCTGCGCATTCTTCGATTCGAAGGGGGCATAAGTCGGGTCAGTACCAATACGAACTTTTTGCGGAATTGCTGCAAATGCCGCGGTAGCGCTGGAAAAGGCCAGAGCCAGAGAAAGTGACAAAACCAGTTTTTTCATATCTATCCTCAACAGACTGTCTTCTTACGGGATTTTAACGCCGACGGGGCGCCTTTAATGTGCCACTAATCGCCGCGGCAAGGCAAAAGATTATGCCCGGCAAGCGCGAAAAAGTGCATTGCGAGTGCTTAACTATTCACTTTATAACCAACACAGCGCACGATTTGCACCATCCTGGTTCGCAAAGGCCATTGTCGCACCATAACGGGGAGCCATTATGGTGCGCACCCGTCAGTTCCGGTTAGTCGCCGTAAACATTGAAGTCGAAGTATTTCTTCGCCAGTTTGTCGTAGGTACCGTCTTTACGCAGTTCAGTGAAAGCTTTGTCAAAGGCCGCCTTCAGCTCGGCATCGTCTTTACGCAGGCCGATCCCGGTGCCGTCGCCGAAATATTTTTTGTCTTTGACTGACGGGCCAGCAAAGGCAAACTCTTTGCCCGCCGGTTGTTTCAGGAAGCCTTCGCTCGCGGCGACTTCATCCTGGAAAGCCGCATCCAGACGCCCTGCCGCCAGATCGGAATAGATCAGATCCTGGTTCTGGTACGCCACTACATCCACGCCCTTCTCACGCCAGTTGGCGTTCGCATAGCCTTCCTGCGTTGAGCCCTGCAGAACGCCTACATGCTTGCCTTTCAGCGAGTCAATGGTTGGCTGGATTGGGGAGCCTTTCGCCGCAATCAGACGTGAATCCGCCGCGTAAAGTTTCTCAGAGAAGGCGATCTCCTGCTGACGCTTTTCGGTAATCGAGAGCGAGGAGATGATCGCGTCAATCTTCTTGGCTTTCAGAGACGGGATCAGCGCGTCGAAGTCGCTGCCCACCCAGGTACATTTCACGGACATGCGTTTGCACATCTCATTTCCCAGGTCGATATCAAACCCAACGAAATCCCCCTTCGCATCTTTCGATGAGAACGGGGCATAGGTTGCGTCTGTACCGATACGTACGTTCTGTGGGAGCGCCGCAAAGCTGCTTGCCGCAGCGCTTAATCCCACCAGCAAAGACAGAGCCAGAACCGTCTTCTTCATACATTACCCTCAAGTGTCGTGATTTTCTTATGTAATAGATTGTGTTGTGTGTTGTTGCAGGCAATCTCTTGCAGGTCTTATGCCATATTGCAGATAACGCAAAATTACGGCGTTAAATATGTTAATGAAAGGTTGCAGGATTACCTTAATGGTGAAAGATAGCAGGTCTGCCAAACGAACCGCAGTGCCTGGAAAGGAAAAAAGGAATTAAATGTTGAGGATATGATCGCTGTTGCAGAATTGCCCTGAAACAGGGCACGTTGCGGTGAAATGCACTCTGGCAGAACAGCCTTACCGTCAGGCGCCCTGCCAGCGGGTAAAGAGATCGTCCGGCAGGTCAATGTCGAACTGATCGAGCACCCGGTTTACGGTCTGATTAATCACATCATCCAGGCTTTGCGGACGGTGATAAAACGCCGGCACCGGCGGCATGATCACCGCCCCCAGTTCAGCGGCCTGGGTCATCAGGCGTAGATGGCCCAGATGCAGCGGGGTTTCGCGCACGCACAATACCAGCGGGCGACGCTCTTTTAATATCACATCGGCCGCACGGGTCACCAGCGTATCGGTATAACTGTTGACGATGCCAGAGAGAGTTTTGATGGAACAGGGCAGGATCACCATGCCCGCCGTTTTAAACGACCCGGAGGAGATGCTGGCGGCGATATCGCGCGCGTCATGCACCACATCGGCCAGCGCCTGAACGTCACGCAGGGAGTAATCGGTTTCGAGAGAGAGGGTCTGACGCGCAGCCTGGCTCATCACCAGATGCGTTTCAACCTCGGCGACGTCGCGCAATACCTGCAACAAACGGACACCGTAAATCGCGCCGCTGGCCCCTGAGATCCCTACAATTAATCGTTTCATGATGTTCGCCCTTTCTGTTACAGGGCTGACTGTGCAGGATTTTGGCGGGAGTTGCAAGCGAGGGCAGATGCCCTCGCCTGCGATAGTGCTTAACCTTCGTTATGCATCTCTAAACTTTCGAGATCGTTCGCCAGCTGGACGGCTTTCGCGTCGTCGTTGCGCAGTGAATCGAGGTAGTCCAGGTAGCCCTGATCCACATCTTTGGTGACGTAGATACCGTTAAACACCGAGCACTCGAACTGCTGAATATCCGGGTTCTCGGCGCGCACCGCGTCGATCAGATCGTTCAGATCCTGGAAAATCAGGCCGTCGGCACCGATGATCTGGCGGATCTCATCCACTTCACGACCGTGGGCAATCAGCTCGTTGGCGGTAGGCATATCGATGCCATACACGTTCGGGAAGCGAATTTCCGGTGCCGCAGAGGCCAGATAGACCTTCTTCGCACCCGCTTCACGGGCCATCTCGATAATCTGCTCAGAGGTGGTGCCGCGCACGATGGAGTCATCCACCAGCAGCACGTTCTTATCGCGGAACTCGGCGCGGTTGGCATTCAGCTTGCGGCGCACCGATTTACGGCGCAGCTGCTGGCCCGGCATGATAAAGGTGCGGCCAACGTAGCGGTTCTTCACGAATCCCTGGCGGTAAGGTTTACCCAGAATACGCGCCATCTCCAGGGCGATATCGCAGGAGGTTTCCGGGATAGGGATCACCACGTCGATATCCAGGTCTTCCCACTCGCGTGCAATCTTCTCGCCGAGCTTGGTTCCCATATTGACGCGGGCGCTGTAGACGGAGATTTTGTCGATGAAAGAGTCCGGGCGAGCGAAGTAGACGTACTCGAACAGGCACGGATTGCTGACCGGATTCTCTGCGCACTGACGGGTAAACAGCTGGCCTTTCTCGGTGATGTAGACCGCTTCGCCAGGTGCGACGTCACGCAGGAACTCAAAGCCCAGGGTATCCAGCGCCACGCTTTCGGAGGCGACCATATACTCGGTGCGGCCATCGCCAATATCGCGCTTGCCCAGCACCAGCGGGCGGATGCCGTTAGGATCGCGGAAGGCGACCATACCGTGGCCGATAATCATCGCGACGCAGGCATAAGCGCCACGGATCAGGCGGTTAGTGGCGGCTACCGCGGCAAAAATGTTGTCAGCTTCCAGCGGATAGTGGCGGAAGTTATCCAGCTCGCTGGCAAAGACGTTGAGCAGGATTTCAGAGTCAGAAGTGGTGTTAATGTGACGACGCTTCTCTTCAAACAGCTTCTTACGCAGCTCGTGAGCATTGGTCAGGTTGCCGTTGTGGGCAAGCGTGATGCCATACGGCGAGTTAACGTAGAACGGCTGAGCTTCAGAGGCGCTGGAACTGCCAGCAGTCGGGTAACGAACGTGACCAATACCCATGTTGCCTTGAAGACGCTGCATATGGCGGGCTTCGAACACATCGTTTACCAGGCCGTTGGCCTTACGTAAACGGAAGCAGTTGTGTGCATCAATGGTGATGATACCCGCAGCATCCTGCCCACGGTGCTGAAGCACCGATAATGCGTCATAAATAGACTGGTTTACCGGCATGAAACCGGCGATACCGACAATACCGCACATTCGTCATTTCCTCGTTAAGCCACATCTCAGGGTTTATGCCCTGGGCAAAAAACTCGACGAGCTTTGCAGATAGTCAAAGAACCATCTGATGATGAAGCTGAACTGCGGGATAAGCTGCGATTTCTGCCAGTCTTCACTTTTTGAGAACCCGGTAAAGGTATCAAGGAAGAATAGTATCGCGGCAACAATCAGCGCGCCTCGCAACGCCCCGAAACAGATCCCCAGCACCCTGTCCGTTCCTGACAACCCGGTTTTCTCGACCAGCTGGCCAATCACGTAGTTAACAATGGCGCCGACAATCAGCGTCGCGATAAACAGCACCGCGATGGCAATCCCATTTCGAACCAGTTCATCTTCAAAGCCCGTGAACCAGACAGACAGGTAAGTGTAGTAATGACTGGCAACAAAGAAGGCACAGCCCCAGGTTACCAGCGATAACGCTTCACGAACAAAGCCACGGATCAGGCTAACCAGACAGGAAAAACCTATCACCGCAATGATGGCGTAATCAATCCAGACCATATGTGTCCCACGATCAAACGCCCTGTCATCCAGTTCGGGGCGAATTCTAACAGAAAAAGAAAACGTTTGCGTAGGGATTTCCTTCCCGCGCGTAAATAAAAAAAGCGCTGAAAAAATATTCAGCGCCCCAGGCGGGTTACCTTCTCAGGCAATCTGCTGCGCCTGTTTTTGCCTTATCCCGTAAACGAGAGAAACCCTCAGTTCACGCTGTAATTCATCACCACGCCGCTCAAACCAGAGAGTTTATTCAGCTCTCCAAGCGATCCCTTCAGCTTGTCTCTCGACGCATCCGGCCCTACGAGAATACGGGTGATTTTACCCTGTACCGGTGTGGTAGGTGAAGTGTAAACGCGATACCCCGCACCACGGAGTTTGGCCACCACCTCGTTGACCTTATCGGCGTTTTTCAGGGCACCGAGCTGCACAACGTAGGCTTTACCGGTCGGGGCCGGTTTCTCTTCTGCCGCCGGTTTGGCCGGTGGGGTTTCTGTCGCCGCCGCCAGCTGCTGGCTGGTGTTATCGCGCTGCGGTTTCGGCTGCGGCTTCTCAACCGGTTTCGGTTTTTGCACCGGTTTTGGCGCGTACTGCTCAACCGGCGCCGGAACGGGATCCAGCTCGTTGTTGTTTCCGGCTGCCAGACGCGCCGGATCTAACGATGGCGCCGCGGCATCGCCCGCGCGCACCTCTTCAGCCGCCCCTTCTGGTGGCTGTGCAGGCAGAGCCTGTGTTGCCGGGAGCATGTCCGGCTCATCCCGATCGCCCGGTTTCGGCACCAGCGGGATCGCCGCAAACTCATCCTGATAATGTTTTTTCTGTCCATCAAGCAGCCCGGGGAGAATAATCACCCCCAGCGCCACCAGCACAATGGTGCCTGCTAAACGGTTCTGAAACTTACTTGCCACCGGTTCTCCCCGCATCCATTACGTCCATGACATGTGCCACCGTGTGGAACGAACCACACACCAGCACGGTATCTTCTGGTCTGGCATCGGCCATCGCCGCCCGCCAGGCCTGCGCCACGCTATCAAAGCGCTGCCCTGCGCCGAGATGCGCCATTAACTGTTCGGCAGTCGCCCCGCGTGGGCCTTCCAGAGGGGCACAATACCAGCTATCGACCACACTCTCCATGCAGGCCAGCGTGCCGCCAATATCTTTATCATGAAGCATACCGATAACCGCCAGCACGCGCCCGGTTTTTGGCAATGATTTGAGACGCCCTGCGAGATACGCCGCGGCATGGGGGTTATGCGCCACATCCAGAATCAGACGCGGTGATTCGCTGACTATCTGGAAACGCCCCGGCAGAATCGCATGCTGAATGCCGTCGCGCATCGCCTGCTCCTCTACCGCCAGACCACTGGCGCGCAGTGCGGCCAGCGCCGTCGCAGCATTCGGCTGCGGTACCTGGGGCAGCGGCAGGTTATCCAGCGCGCCCGCCGCGTCTTCAAAGCGCCAGCCGCTTTCCGTCACGCTGTAGCGCCAGTCGACGTCACGGCGCTGCAACAGCGCCCCTTTCTCCTGCGCCACGTCAGCAATAGTGTGCGGCATATCGGGTTCGCCGACGATAGCCGGTTTGCCCGGGCGGAAAATACCGGCTTTTTCACGGCCAATGCTCTCGCGATCGGGCCCCAGCCAGTCGGTATGATCCAGCGCGATGCTGGTGATTACCGCCACATCCGGGTCGACAATATTAGTGGCATCCAGACGTCCGCCTAACCCGACCTCGAGGATCACCACGTCCAGCTGCGCCTGCTTAAAGAGCCACAGCGCCGACAGGGTGCCATATTCAAAATAGGTCAGCGAAATATCGCCGCGCGCGGCTTCGATCTCCGCAAACGAGGCGGTGTGCGCGGATTCAGCCAGCTCCGCATTCTGTACCCGCACGCGCTCGGTATAGCGCACCAGATGAGGTGAGCTGTAGACCCCTACTTTGTAGCCTGCCGCCATCAGCATCGCTTCCAGGGTGCGGCAGGTGGTGCCTTTGCCGTTGGTACCCGCCACGGTGAAGACAAAGGGAGCCGGTTTCAGAACATCAAGGCGCGCCGCGACCAGGCTGACGCGCTCAAGTCCCATGTCGATGGCTTTACTGTGCAGGTTTTCCAGATAAGAAAGCCACGCGGCCAGAGGCGACGTGGCTTGGGGAAGAGTAATATTTTCCATGTTGCGCGCTTTTCAGTTACGGTTAGAAAGCAAAAGGGCAGCGCCACTGGCCCTGCCCTTTTCAGTTATCAGGCCTCGGGTTCCTGATCCGGTACCACCACGCCTTCGCGCGGCTCATCCGGGCTCGGCGACGGCAGATTCATCAGCTTCGCCAGAATGCTGGCCAGTTTCAGGCGCATTTCCGGACGGCGAACGATCATGTCGATAGCGCCTTTCTCGATAAGGAACTCACTGCGCTGGAAGCCCGGCGGCAGCTTTTCACGTACCGTTTGTTCAATAACGCGCGGGCCGGCAAAGCCGATCAGCGCTTTCGGTTCAGCGATGTTCAGATCGCCCAGCATCGCAAAACTTGCCGATACGCCGCCCATGGTTGGGTCGGTCAGCACAGAGATGTACGGCAGACCGCGCTCCTGCATTTTCGCCAGCGCTGCGGAGGTTTTTGCCATCTGCATCAGCGACATCAGCGCTTCCTGCATACGGGCACCACCGGAGGCGGAGAAGCAGATCAGCGGACAGTTGTCTTCCAGCGCCTGCTCAACGGCACGCACGAAGCGCGCGCCCACTACGGAGCCCATTGAGCCGCCCATAAAGGAGAACTCAAACGCCGCCGCGACAACCGGCATCTCGTGCAGAGTGCCTTTCATCACCACCAGGGCATCTTTCTCGCCGGTCTCTTTTTGCGCAGAGGCCAGACGATCTTTGTATTTCTTGGAGTCACGGAACTTCAGCACATCTTTCGGCTCAAGCTCGCTACCCAGTTCAACCAGAGAACCTTCATCCAGCAGGCTATGCAGGCGGTTACGCGCCGACATACGCATGTGGTGATCGCACTTCGGACAAACTTCGAGATTACGCTCCAGTTCGGCGCGGTACAGGACCTGGCCACAGCTGTCACATTTAGTCCACACCCCTTCAGGAATACTCGCTTTGCGGGTTGGGGTGATATTGCTTTTAATTCGTTCAATCCAGCTCATTGATAACCTTTCTGCCTGAACCAGGTTTGCTGCAAGGGGCGCATAATGCCATTTTTGCCCCCGGCAGACCATGAATGTTGCACATTAAAACATAACAGCCCGAAACTTTGGATAAAAAAGTGGTCGAACCGCAGTCGTGCCTTTATTTTACTTGTTTTGCCGCCGCGCGACGGTGACGAATCACTTCGATAACGCCCGGCAGAATGGAAACCACAATAATCCCTACGATCAGCAACTTAAGGTTTTCCTGGATCATAGGAATGGTCCCGAAGAAATAGCCCGCGTAGGTAAAGCTCAGCACCCACAGCAGCGCACCGGTGACGTTATAGAGCGCGAACTGACGGTACGACATATGACCCATACCCGCAACAAACGGGGCAAAGGTTCTGACGATGGGCACAAAGCGCGCGAGAATGATGGTCTTACCGCCGTGTTTCTCATAAAACGCATGGGTTTTATCGAGATAGCTGCGACGGAAAATCTTCGAGTCCGGGTTACTAAATAACCGCTCGCCGAACAGCCGCCCTATAGTGTAGTTCACCGCATCGCCAAGGATGGCGGCAATCAGCATTAACACCACCATCAGGTGAACGTTAAGGTCGTTGGTCTCCAGCGACGCCAGCGCGCCCGCCACGAACAGCAGTGAATCGCCCGGTAAGAAGGGCGTCACCACCAGCCCGGTTTCGCAAAACAGGATCAGGAACAGAATGGCATACACCCAGACGCCATAATCAGCGACCAGCTCTGCCAGGTGCACATCGATATGCAGAATGAAATCGATCAGAAAGCGAATTAAATCCATATTGTCTAAACCTTTATTGCCACGGCTATCAGTCCGCTAAGAACAGCGGGCCCATTGGCGGTTTTGGAAGGTCAAACCGATCCGGGTAATCGACCGAGACCAGATAGAGCCCTTCCGCTTTCGCCGTTGCTGCCGCCAGCGTTCTGTCCTTCGCCGCCAGCAACTCTGCAATCCAGCTCTCCGGCTGGTGTCCGGCGCCTACTTCCATCAGGCTGCCTGTAATATTCCTGACCATATGATGAACAAAGGCATTCGCTTTGATATCCACCACCACATACGCGCCATGCCGACTGACGTTAATGTGCATCACGTTGCGCCACGGCGTGCGAGACTGGCACTGCACGGCACGGAACGAGGTGAAGTCGTTTTCGCCAATCAATGCCTGCGCCGCGCGGTGCATGCGATCGGCATCCAGCGGCTCGTAAAAATGGGTGACGCCCTGGCCTAACACCGCCGGACGAAGACGCTGGTTATAGATGATATAGCGGTAGCGGCGCGCGGTGGCGCTGAACCGCGCATGAAAATCATCCGGCACATTTTTGACCCAACGTACCGCGATGTCACCAGGCAAATTCGCATTTACCCCCAGCGTCCAGGCCGCGTCTTTACGCACGGCGGTGGTTTCAAAATGCACCACCTGCCCCGTACCATGGACACCGGCGTCGGTACGCCCCGCGCACAGGACATTGATGGGCTCATTCGCCACCTGAGAGAGCGCTTTTTCCAGCTTTTCCTGGACGCTGCGCACCTCATTCTGACGCTGCCAGCCATAATATTTACTGCCATCGTACTCAATGCCGAGGGCAATCTTATGAACGGGCTTTTGCTCCACTTCAGACATCAGTAGAGATACTCCTGCACCAGTTTTTCAGCGATTTTCACCGCCATCAGCGCGCCGCCGAAACGCACGTTATCGGCGACCGACCAGAACTGGATCTGCTCCGGCATACCGTAATCGTTACGTACACAGCCAATGGAGAGACGCGCGTTGCCCGTTGCGTCGCCCACCTGGGTCGGGAACTCGCGCTCTTCAGACAGTTCAATATCTTCGCCGCGGCCAAAGGCATCGCGCGCCTCTTCCGCAGCCAGCGGACGCATGGCTTCAAAGCTCACCATCTGGGCATGGCCGTAGAACACCGGTGACTGCACACAGCTGGCGGAGATCATCAGTCCGTCGTCCTGCAGGATCTTACGCACTTCATCGATGATACGGCGCTCTTCGCGCACGCTGCCTTCACGATCCGGCAGCAGCGGCAGCATGTTGAACGCCAGCTGGCGGCCAAAGAAATCCTCTTCGTCCACCGGGATACCATTCAGCAGCTTCGCGCTCTGCCCTGCCAGGGCATCCACCGCTTTTTTACCGCGGGCAGAGACTGACATCAGGCTGGTTACGGCGATACGGGACAAGCCACCTTCGTCGATGAGCGGTTTCAGGGCGCTAAGCAGCTGGCTGGTCAGGCTGTCCGGGACGGCGATGATGTTACGGTTGCGGTAGTCGGCCAGCACGAAGGGGTTCACCTCCGGCACCACCAGCGGCACGTCCGGTTCAAGGGCAAACAGGCCGCTTAAATCAATGACCAGACAGCCCGCGTTGGTGGCCTCTTCAATATATGCTGCGGAGGCGTCGACCCCGGCCGCGAAAAAGGCCAGCTGCGCCTGGGTCCAGTCGAACTCAGCCGCATCCTGAACCATGACGGATTTACCCGCAAAGCGCAGGTGCTCGCCCGCGCTCTCATTACGCGCCAGGGCATAGATGTCGCCCACCGGGAACTGACGCTCAGCAAGGGTTTCGAGCAGGGCTTCGCCCACGGCGCCCGTTGCGCCCAGTATGGCAATGTTCCAGCCTTCAGACATGGTGGTTTACTCCAGAAATAAAAAAGCGTCCCTGGCGGGGTATCCGCCAGGGAGCATTAAGAAGACATTAACGAACCGGGTGATGAACGGCGTTGAAACCCAGCTTATGCAGCAGCGACGCCGCAGCAGGATCATCACACATCACATACAGAGAGGACCATTCGCGGCGCTCAACGTAATGCTTACGCAGCTTGTCAAACTCACCCGGTATACCCGCTACTTTTCGCAGCAGCGCGTCATCGCGGCGCACATCATACACTAAATGCACCAGCCTTTTCAGCGTTCCCTGATCCAGCGGGCCGTGCAGGGTGATGCGGCCAAAATCCGGGGTTGGCAGAAGGGTATCCAGCGCCACCTGCTGGGATTTGCCGATAAACGCGCTGTACGCCTCAAACACCTGGGTGGTGCCGCGGGCTTTACCTTCGAGGGTGTAACCGGCGATATGCGCGGTACCGATATCCACTTTGTCCAGCAGGGCCACGTTGAGATCCGGCTCCGGCTCCCACACGTCCAGCACCACGCTCAGATCCTGACCAGTTTCCAGGCGCTGCAGCAGGGCCGCGTTGTCCACCACCGGGCCACGGCAGGCATTAATCAGGATAGTGCCCGGTTTCAGGCGGCCAATCAGGGCGTCGTCTGCCAGATGGCGCGTCTTATACGGCCCGTCTTTAAACAGCGGCGTATGGAAGGTGAGCACGTCACACTCGGCCACCAGCTCATCCAGGCTGCGGAAATCGCCTTCATCGCCACGGTCAGCGCGAGGCGGGTCGCACAGCAGCGTGCGGATACCTAACGCCTCGAGGCGCTTTTGCAGGCGGCTGCCGACGTTACCGACACCGACAATGCCTACGGTCCGGCTGGTGAGCGTAAACCCGTCACGCTCGGCCAGCATCAGCAGAGAGGAGAAAACATACTCCACGACGGCAATAGCGTTACAGCCCGGTGCGGCGGAAAAGCCAATCCCGGCCTGCTTCAGCCACGCGTCATCCACATGATCGGTTCCTGCGGTTGCCGTGCCGACAAATTTGATCCCTTTGCCAGACAGCAGCGCCTCATTCACTTTGGTTACCGAGCGCACCATCAGGGCATCGGCATCAGTCAGCTCGGCGAGCGGAATGGGACGTCCAGGAACGGCCTTAACCTCACCCAGGCGGCTGAACAGCTCGCGGGCGTAAGGCATATTTTCATCAACGAGGATTTTCACGTCTGAGTACCTGTTTGAGAGGAAGAAAACCTGTCAAGTGTGCCATAATCTGGCCGCCAGGCATATACGTAAACCTGGTTAACGATGAGTAACGACTTTAAGGATTTTTTGCCTATGCAGCCCATTTCAGGTACGCCGCCACAACCTCCGGGTGATGGCCCGCGTCCATCCCACGTCGCGGGCGAACAGCCCCTCTCCACACAGCAACGCACTGTACTGGAACGTCTGATCACCCGGTTAATCGCTCTGACGTCGCAGCAGAATGCGGAGGTGTGGGCCGGAGTGAAACACGATCTGGGATTAAAGAGTGATGCGCCCATGCTGTCGCGCCACTTCCCTGCTGCGGAGCAAAACCTCAACCAGCGCCTGAACACCGCCCAGCAAAACCATACCACCCGGCAGATGGTCTCCCAGTTGACGGAGCTGCTGACTCAGGGCAATAACCGCCAGGCGGCCAGCGATTTTATTCGCCAGCAGTATGGCCAGACCGCCCTGAACCAGCTGACGCCCGATCAGCTCAAAACGGTGCTGACGCTGCTGCAAAATAATCAGCTTAATATTCCGCAGCCACAGCAGCGCCCGGCCACGGAGCGCCCGCTGCTGCCTGCCGAACACAATACGCTGAAGCAGATGGTGACCAAACTTGCCGCCGCCACAGGCGAGCCGACCAAGCTCATCTGGCAGTCGATGCTGGAACTGTCGGGGGTGAAAGCGGGAGAGTTAATCCCGGCCAGGCAGTTTACCCACCTTGCCACCTGGCTACAGGCACGCCAGACGCTGAGCACGCAAAGCGCGCCAACCCTGCACACCCTGCAGGCCGCGCTGAAACAGCCGCTGGAGGCCCAGGAGTGGGACAGCATTCAGGACTATGCCCGACAGAACTGGCAGGCGACGCCGCAGACGGTGCTGACCACCGCCCAGGTACAGGATCTGCTCAACGAGATCTTCGTCCGCCGCACCGAGCGTGAAGCTGGCGTGACGGAAGTGCGCAATATCCAGCCGATCTACAGCCCGCTCTTTGCCCCGGTAGTGGAAACCTTCAGAACGCTGTCTGCCCGTCCCGGACTGATGTTGATCGCCTTAATCATTGCGCTGGCGATTTTCTGGCTGGTCGCCTGATGTTTTGCCCGGTGGCGCTCCGCTTACCGGGCCTACAAAAGCACGAACTGTAGGCCGGGTAAGGCGCAGCCGCCACCCGGCAACAAACAGCTAACCCCGGCGAAACGCCACCAGCGTCACCACAATCCCCACCACCGCTGAAACGGCCCCGGCCAGGAAGACCGAAGGGTAGCCAAACGAGGTGGCTAACAGCCCCGCCAGCGGCCCGGTTATCCCGTATGAGATATCCTGAAAGGCGGCGTAGCCCCCCAGCGCCGTGCCCCGCACCTGCGGGGCAACGCGTTTAACCACTTCAACACCCAGCGCCGGGAAGATCAGCGAACAGCCGCAGCCGGTCAGGGCTGCCCCCAGCAGGGCTACCGGCGCGCTCGGCGCCTGCCAGAGCAACACCAGACCCACGGTTTCAATTACCAGCGACGCCACCGCTACTTTTACGCCACCGAAGCGATCCGGCATCCAGCCGAACAGCACCCGCATCAGTACAAACGCGCCGCCAAAAGCGGTGAGCGTAAACCCGGCCATCGCCCAGCCGCGGCTCATAAAGTAGAGCGAAACGAAGGTGCCAATCACCGCGAAGCCAACGCCCTGCAACGCAAGGCCCAGGCCTGGCTGCCAGATCTGCCCCACCACGCTCCACAGGGAAGGTCGTTCGCCTTTATGGGCCGGAACTTTACGCACCGAGCCGTTAAACGCCCAGGCCAGCAGCGGCAGTGCCATCGTGGTGGCGGCCAGCGCCGCAAAGCCCAACTGACTGTTGATCAAAAGACCCAGCGGCGCGCCTGCGGCCAGCGCACCATAGATCGCCATTCCGTTCCACGACATCACTTTGCCGGAACGCGCAGGCCCGACCAGCCCCATCCCCCATGTCAGGGTGCCGGTCAGGAGCTGGCTTTCACCAAAACCGAGAATTAATCGCCCCACCACCAGCAGCGCGAATTTCCAGGCAGCCTCTACCGGCAGCAGCGCGGCCAATAGCCATGCACCCCCCGCCAGCCCGCAGGCGAACATGCCCTGCAATGCCGAGCGTTTTGCGCCGTGCTGATCCGCCAGCCGTCCGGCATAGCCGCGGGTTAGCACCGTGGCTAGAAACTGAATACCTACGGCGATGCCGACCATGGTGTTGCCATAGCCCAGCTCCTGGTGCACAAACAGCGGGATCACCGGCAACGGCAGGCCGACGGTCATATAGGTGAGGAATACCGCAAAGGCGATACGGAACAGCGAGACGTTGCCGGAAGCGGCGTGTTTATCTGTGGTAACGGCCGTCATGCATAACTCCATGTTCAGGCATAAAAAAAGGGAGCCATCAGGCTCCCTTCTACTATACATTCAAACGCTTATGCTTTCAGCTTACGCATCACCAGCGTGGCGTTGGTGCCGCCGAAACCGAAGCTGTTGGACATGACGGTAGTCAGTTCACGCTCGGTGGTTTCAGTTACGATGTTCAGACCTGCGGCCTGCTCGTCCATCTCTTCAATGTTGATGCTCGGCGCGATAAAGCCGTTTTCCAGCATCAGCAGGGAGTAGATCGCTTCCTGCACGCCAGCCGCACCCAAGGAGTGACCGGTCATGGCTTTGGTGGCGGAGATAGCCGGGCTGTTGTCGCCGAACACTTCACGGATAGCACCCAGCTCTTTCACGTCGCCTACCGGAGTAGAGGTACCGTGGGAGTTCAGGTAGTCGATTGGGGTATCAATGCCGTGCATCGCCATCTTCATGCAGCGCACTGCGCCTTCGCCTGATGGAGCCACCATGTCTGCGCCATCGGAGGTGGCGCCGTAGCCAACAATCTCAGCATAGATGTGCGCACCGCGGGCCAGAGCGTGTTCCAGCTCTTCCACCACGACCATACCGCCGCCGCCAGCGATAACGAAACCATCGCGGTTTGCGTCATAGGTACGGGAGGCTTTTTCCGGGCATTCGTTGTATTTGGTGGACAGGGCGCCCATCGCATCGAACTCACAGGCCATTTCCCAGCCCAGCTCTTCGCCGCCGCCAGCAAATACGATGTCCTGTTTACCCAACTGGATCTGCTCAACCGCGTTACCGATACAGTGTGCAGAGGTCGCGCAAGCGGAGCTGATGGAGTAGTTTACGCCGTGGATTTTGAACGGGGTTGCGAGGCAAGCGGAAACCGCTGAACCCATCGCTTTGGTCACAACGTATGGACCGACCGCTTTCAGGCCGCGCGGGCTGCGCATCGCGTCGGCACCAAACACCTGCGCTTTAGAGGAGCCGCCGGAGCCAGCAATCAGACCCACGCGCGGGTTGTTCTGATAAACCTCTTCGCTCAGGCCAGCGTCAGCAATCGCTTCCTGCATAGAGAGATAGGCGTAGATGGAGGCATCGTTCATGAAACGGACCACTTTGCGATCGATCATGCCCGTGGTGTCCAGTTTTACATTACCCCATACGTGGCTACGCATACCGGAATCTTTAAACTCTTCAGAGAAGGTGATCCCGGAGCGTCCTTCACGCAGAGATGCCAGGACTTCCTGCTGGTTATTACCGATGCTGGAAACGATGCCCAAGCCAGTAATCACTGCACGTTTCATTCAATACCTCTGTAAGTCGCACTATTTAAGTTTCGAGTCGCACAATAGCGTACACTTGTACGCCGAACAAGTCCGATCAGCCAATTTCTGTGGAAATTTGCACCATCAGACGCACATCGTTAAGATCGCGGCACAGCCTGTCAGACGAGTAACTTACGTGAAACAAAACGCTATACAACCCGCCAACCTCGAATTCAACGCTGAGGGTACACCTGTTTCCCGAGATTTTGACGATGTCTACTTCTCTAATGATAACGGACTGGAGGAGACGCGTTATGTTTTCCTCGAGGGAAATCAGCTAAATTCCCGTTTTCCGCTGCATCCCCGCGATCTCTTTGTGGTGGCCGAAAGCGGCTTTGGCACCGGGCTGAATTTTCTTACCCTCTGGCAAGCGTTCGATCGCTTTCGTGCGGCACACCCTGACGCTACTCTGCAAAGGTTACATTTCATCAGTTTTGAGAAGTACCCGCTGGCCGCCGACGATCTCCGTCTGGCCCACCAGCACTGGCCCGAGCTGGCGCCGTGGGCGGAACAGCTCCAGGCCCAGTGGCCGCTGCCTATCGCAGGCTGCCATCGTTTGCTGCTGGACGGCGGGCGCGTCACGCTCGATATCTGGCTGGGGGATATTAACGAACTCACCGATAAGCTGGATGACTCCCTGAACCAGCAGGTTGACGCCTGGTTCCTCGACGGTTTTGCCCCGGCCAAAAACCCGGATATGTGGAGCCCTGGGCTGTTTGCCGCCATGGCGCGTCTGGCGCGGCCCGGGGGAACGCTCGCCACCTTTACCTGCGCCGGGTTTGTCCGTCGCGGCCTGCAGGAAGCGGGCTTCACCATGAAAAAAACCAAAGGCTTTGGCCGCAAGCGCGAAATGCTTGTCGGGGTGATGGAGCAGGATTGCCCCTCCCCTGCCCGCACCCCGTGGTTTGCCCGTCCGGCCAGCGACGGGCGCGAAACCGCCGTGGTGGGCGGCGGGATTGCCAGCGCGCTACTGTCGCTGGCGCTGCTGCGCCGTGGCTGGCAGGTGACGCTCTACTGCGCCGACGATGCCCCGGCAGCAGGCGCCTCCGGCAATCGTCAGGGGGCGCTCTATCCCCTGCTCAGCGCCCAGGATGCTGCACTGAGCCAGTTTTTCCCGGCGGCGTTCACCTTTGCCCGCCGCCTGTACGACACCCTGCCGGTGGCCTTTGATCATGCCTGGTGCGGCGTCACCCAGCTGGGCTGGGATGAAAAGAACCAGAAAAAAATCGACCAGATGCTGGCTCTGGGCCTGCCCGAGCAGATTGCGGTGGCGGTGAACGCCCAACAGGTGGCGGAGAGCACCGGGGTGCCCACCGGCTGCGGCGGGATCCAGTATCCGCTCGGCGGCTGGCTGTGCCCGGCGCAGCTTACCGCAGCGGCGATCGCGCTGGCGCAAACTCTGGGCCTGCAGGTGCGCTATGGCCGCAAGGTAACGTCGCTGGCCCAGACCGACGCCAGGTGGATGTTGCAGTTTGCCGACGGTGAGCAGGCGCAGCATGGCAGCGTGGTGCTGGCGAACGGACACGGCATCAGCCAGTTCAGCCAGACCGCACCACTGCCGGTCTACCCGGTGGGCGGTCAGGTGAGCCATATCCCGGCGGCACCGCGGCTGAGCCAGCTACGTCAGGTGCTCTGCTACGACGGGTATCTGACCCCGCAAAATCCAGCCAACGGCCAGCATTGCATCGGCGCAAGCTATCATCGCGGCCAGACCGAGCCGCGGTACAGCGATGAGGACCAGCAGCATAATCGCCAGCGTCTGCTCGACTGTTTGCCGCAGGCGGCATGGGCGCGTGAGGTGGATGTCAGCGCAGGCGAGGCGCGCAACGGCATTCGCTGCGCCACCCGCGATCATCTGCCGATGACGGGTGCGGTACCGGACTATGAAGCCACGCTGACGGCTTATCAGGATCTCGCCAGCAACACATCCCAGGCGGTCAGCGCCCCGGCGTTCCGGAATTTGTTTATGCTGGGCGGGCTGGGCTCCCGCGGGCTCTGTACGGCGCCGCTGACGGCGGAGGTTCTTGCCGCTCAGATGAGTAACGAGCCGATCCCGCTGGACAGCCACACGCTGGCCGCGCTCAATCCGAACCGGTTATGGGTGAGAAAGTTGTTGAAGGGGAAAAGGGTGAAAGCGTAGGCCCGGTAAGCGTAGCGCCACCGGGCGATTACCGATTAGTTCAGGCTGGCTTTCTGAAACAAGGTTTCCCACATCCCCAGCACTAATGACTGGTCGCGCGGAGAGAGTTCGCCGGCCAGAATCGCTTTTTCCAGGCTGCGGGAAACTTCAGCATGCACCGCGTCCGCAGAGTGGTCGTCACCGGCTTCCAGTTCGGCGACGGCCAGCGTCAGGTGACCACGCAGATAACCGCTGGCAAACAGTTCATCGTCACTGGCGTGCTCCACCATGTCATCAATTAACGCCAGAATGCGTGATTCAAATTCTGCGATCATCTTCTTTCCTCAGTTAAGATCTTCCGGCCACGGGAAGTGTTCCGCCGTGATGTCCGGCGTGTGGTAATAATTCTGTAAAGCCTTGATCAAGCGCGCCGGACGTTCCGGGATGCCTTTCTCAAGATACTCCATCACCTGCGCGTGCACGCGGCGCTGGAAGACAATACGGTCTGGCTCGAAGTCGCCTTCGAGATTGTCGCAGCTGACGTTGAACGGAAATCCTGCCGCCACGCAGAAGAGCCATTCCAGCGCCTGGGGTTTCACTTCCACATCTTCAAATTGCCCCTGGGTCGCGGCGTCACGCCCGTCCGGGCAGTACCAGTAGCCAAAGTCCACCAGCTCGCGGCGCGCTTTACCGGCAATGCACCAGTGGGATATTTCATGCAGACCGCTGGCGTAAAAGCCGTGGGCAAAGACGATCCGGTTGTACGGTAGCTCTGCATCAGCAGGAAGATAGATCGGTTCGTCGTCGCCTTTAATCAGACGGGTATTAAAATCATCAGCAAAACAGCCGTCGAAGATCTCAATCAGCTGTTCATATTTATGCGTACTGTTCATTAGTTCATCCCCAACCAGTGGAGGATCTCCTGTCCGTGGCTGTCATAAAGAAGTTTGGCACTCATGACGGCCGAGACAATGACAATCATCGGACGGATGAGCTGTTGCCCTTTGCTTAACACCAGGCGCGAACCTGCCCGCGCGCCCAGAAATTGTCCGGCCATCATCACAAAGCCTGTCGCCCAAATCACCTTCCCGCCGATGATAAAGAGCAGCAGGCCACCGACATTAGAGGTGGCATTCAGCACTTTCGCATGGGCGGTGGATTTGGCGAGGTTAAAACCGGCCAGCGTGACAAACGCCAGGGCGTAAAACGACCCGGCCCCGGGCCCGAAGAAGCCGTCATAAAAGCCGACGCAACCGCCCGCGATCAGCGCAAACGGCAGACCGTGCAGGCGGCGCTGCCTGTCCTCTTCACCCAGTTTCGGCATCAGTAAAAAATAGAGACCAATGCAGATGACGAGAATCGGCAAAATCTGGCGCAAAATATCGGACTGCACGTGCTGAACCAGCAGCGCCCCGCTGGTAGAGCCGATAAAGGTCATCAGAATGTTGAGCTTCTGATCGGCGAGGCTCACCACCTTGCGGCGGATAAAATAGAGCGAGGCGGATAACGATCCGCCACACGCCTGCAATTTGTTGGTCGCCAGCGCCTGGGCCGGGCTCATGCCCGCCGCCAGCAGGGCCGGAACCGTCAGTAACCCGCCGCCACCGGCCAGGGCATCAATAAACCCGGCCAGCATGGCGATAAAAAACAGCGCCACCAGCATCAGCGGCGACACCATAAACAACTCAGCAAATTGGTCCATCACAGGGCATGCTCATCCAGTAGCGCCTGGCAGGAAGGCGGCAACGGAGGCGGTGTCTTCTTCTCAGGCTTGGTGGGTCCAGGTTTCGCTGGCTCAAACCAGCTTTGTAATTCCGCGCCGCAGCCATCGCCTGGCGGCGGTAACGGTTGATCTTCACACTCGAGGCTGTTCGCCGGGCATCGCAGGCGCACGTGCATGTGCGCGCGGTGCTGGAACCACGGCCGCACTTTGCGCAGCCAGTCGCGGTCGGTTCCGGCATCTTCGCATAGCTGCTGCTTGATGGCCGGGTTAACGAAGATACGCGTGACGTCGTTATCTTCCGCCGCCAGCTTGATCATGCTGGAGACCTCTGGCGACCAGCGCGACGGCACCACCCGCTTGCCATCGCTGGAGACCAGATCGAGGGCCTGCGGCTTCAGCAGTTGCGAGGATGACCAGCGCGTTTTCGGCAGCTGGAGGAAGATATCGACATCCAGCCCTGTCTGGTGGCTGGCGTGGCCGCCGTTAAAGCGTCCGCCTGCCGGCATCCCCATATCGCCAATCAGCATCGTACCGAGCCCCAGGTTATGCACCTGGTTACCCAGACGCTGAATAAACAGCACCAGGTCCGGGTGGCCGAAGTAGCGGCGCTGGTCGGTACGCATCACCTGATACGTATCCGACTGCAGAGGAAGTTCCTGCGCACCAACGATACAGCCATTAGAGAACGCACCAATGGACTGCGCGCTGCCTGCCACCGGATGGGTGATTTTTTGCCATGGCGTTGCCGCCAGAGCGGCTCCACTGGCAAGCAGCGCCAGCAGAGCAATTGCGGTTTTTTTCATGGTTACCAGCGTGGAATGGTGGTCGTCACATCCGCATTCTGCGCGCGCTGGCGCAGGAAGTGATCCATCAGCACGATCGCCAGCATCGCTTCGGCGATCGGCACTGCGCGGATCCCGACGCAGGGATCGTGACGTCCTTTGGTGATCATCTCAACTTCTTCACCAGAGCGGTTAATGGTGTGGCCCGGCACGGTAATGCTGGAGGTTGGTTTCAGCGCAATGTTGGCGATAATCTGCTGCCCGCTGCTGATGCCGCCTAAAATGCCGCCCGCGTGATTGCTCTGGAAGCCCTGGGCTGTGATCTCGTCCCGGTTCTGACTGCCACGAAGCTGAACCACGTCAAAACCGTCGCCAATCTCCACCCCTTTTACCGCATTGATGCTCATCATCGCATGGGCGATATCAGCATCAAGGCGGTCAAAGACCGGCTCGCCCCAGCCCGGCGGTACGCCGTCAGCCACCACGGTGACTTTGGCGCCAATGGAGTCGCCCTCTTTCTTCAGGGCGCGCATCAGTTCATCAAGCGCTTCCAGCTTCGAGGCGTCGGCGCAGAAGAACGGGTTCTGCTCAACCTGCTCCCAGTCGGCGATCGCCAGCGGGATGTCGCCCATCTGGGTCAGGCAGCCGCGAATGGTGATACCAAACTTCTGTGCGAGGTATTTTTTGGCAATGGCCCCTGCCGCGACGCGCATGGCGGTTTCACGGGCGGAGGAGCGTCCGCCGCCGCGATAGTCGCGAAAACCATATTTCTGCTCGTAGGTATAGTCGGCGTGGCCCGGACGGAACACATCCTTAATGGCGCCGTAGTCCTGGGAACGCTGATCGGTATTCTCAATCAACAGGCCGATGCTGGTGCCGGTGGTGCGTCCTTCAAAGACGCCTGACAGAATTTTGACCTGATCCGGCTCGCGGCGCTGGGTGGTGTAGCGTGACGTGCCTGGACGGCGTCGGTCGAGATCGTGCTGTAAATCGGCTTCAGTCAGTTCGATGCCTGGCGGTACGCCATCGACGATACAGCCCAGCGCCAGCCCGTGGGACTCACCAAACGTCGTCACACGGAATAATTGTCCAATACTGTTTCCTGCCATCACGGCTCCGTTTTCGTTGTTCTGTGTTTGAGCTTTCTGTGTTTGCGCAATGTGAAACGGGCCGAAGCCCGTTGGATTAATCTTTGTAGATGCTGAAGTGTTCGCGCGCGGCGAGAAGCTGCGCTTTGGTCAGCATGAAGACGCCGTCCCCACCGTTGTCGAACTCGAGCCAGGTGAACGGCACATCCGGATATTGCTCCATCAGATGTACCATGCTGTTACCGACTTCACAAATCAGAATGCCGTTGTCGGTGAGATAATCCGGCGCACAGGCCAGAATGCGGCGGGTCAGCTTCAGGCCGTCGGAGCCGGAAGCCAGGCCCAGCTCTGGCTCGTGACGGTATTCGTTTGGCAGGTCTGACATATCTTCTGCGTCAACGTACGGCGGATTGGTCACAATCAGGTCGTACTGCACTTTTGGCAGGTCACGGAACAGATCGGAACGGATCGGCGTGACATGATGGATCAGACCGTGCTCTTCAATATTGTGTTCCGCTACCGCCAGCGCATCAGGAGAGATATCGACAGCATCCACTTCTGCTTCCGGGAAGGCGTACGCGCAGGCAATGGCGATGCAGCCGCTGCCGGTACACATATCCAGGATATGCTCAGGCTGATGGTCAATCAGGCCGGCGAACTGGTTGTTGATCAGCTCACCAATCGGCGAGCGCGGCACCAGCACGCGTTCATCGACAAAAAACTCATGGCCGCAGAACCAGGCTTTGTTGGTGAGGTAGGCAACCGGAATGCGCTCGTTAACGCGACGGATCACGCGCTCAACGATGCGGTGTTTTTCGCTGGAGGTCAGGCGGGCTGCGCGCATATCTTCCGGAATATCCAGCGGCAGATAGAGGGATGGCAAAACCAGCTGTACCGCCTCGTCCCATGGGTTGTCGGTACCATGGCCGTACCAGATATTGGCCGCGCTGAAACGGCTGACCGCCCAACGCAACATGTCCTGAATGGTTTGCAGCTCATTCACCGCTTCATCGACAAAAATTTTATCCACTATGTTCTCCAGGGCATGCTCGCTAAATTTTCGGCGGCTAGTGTGCCATGAAGACGGCGATAAATCAGCATTGTCAGCCGCCGCCGGCATTGAAAAAATGCGTTTTGCCGCGCAGTGAGTCAGGTACACTGTCGGAAATAAGAGATGAGACGACCCCATGAAAAAGAAAATATCGCTCAGCGAGGAGGATCAAACGCTGTTTCGTCAGTTAATGACCGGCACGCGTCAAATCAAGCAGGACACCATTGTCCACCGCCCGCAGCGCAAAAAAGTGAGTGAAGTTCCGGTAAAACGGCTGATTCAGGAGCAGGCCGACGCCAGCCACTACTTTTCCGACGAGTTTCAGCCGCTGCTAAATACGGAAGGTGCGGTGAAATATGTGCGCGCGGACGTCAGCCATTTCGAGCTGAAAAAACTGCGTCGGGGAGATTATTCGCCGGAGCTGTTCCTCGATCTGCACGGGCTAACCCAGATGCAGGCGAAACAGGAGCTGGGCGCGCTGATTGCCGCCTGCCGTCGCGAACATGTTTTTTGCGCCTGCGTGATGCACGGCCACGGCAAACATATTCTCAAGCAGCAAACCCCACTGTGGCTGGCTCAGCATCCACACGTGATGGCATTTCATCAGGCACCGAAAGAGTATGGCGGTGATGCCGCCTTGCTGGTGTTAATTGAAGTGGAAGAGTGGCAACCGCCTGAGCTCCCCTGAGAGGCAGGCGGGTGGCTGGATGCTACCCGCCTGGGTCCGTTTTACATCAGATAGCTTTCGCCATCTTCAGATTGCAGGGGTTCATCTGCCAGTTGAAGACGCCAGCACCCGTTTCAGAGAGGGTAACGTTGGCAATGGCAGAGGTGCTGAACATTGGCGGCGTTTCGCCCGGGCAGAGTTCAGCCACCAGATAGCCGACTAACGGCAGATGGGAAATTACCAGCGCAGAGGCGACACCTTCATTGCACAGCGCCTGAAGATAGGCACTGACAAGACCCACGTCGCCGCACGGGGTAAGCTCTGGCAGAACATCGACATTGGCTGGCAGGTTCATACACTCCCCTACCACATCCAGCGTCTGTTCAGCGCGTAAGAACGGGCTGACGAGGACACGTTCAATATCCACTTTTTGCCCTTTCAACCAGGTAGCCATTTGACGGGACTCGTCACAGCCGCAAGGCGTCAGAGGACGTACAGAGTCACTGGCAGCATCAAGTGCCGCGTCACCGTGACGCATGATAAAAACTTGCATATTGCACCGCTTTTGTTGACCAGGATCACCGGTGTTATTGCCCCGCGTGAACACTTAACGAGGTAAAAACCCGATGGCCGGGCATTGTGCCTGATCCATCCGTTGAATGAAACGCTGTTTTTTACCTCAACGGCGTAAGTATAGTCAATGTCTGTTTACAAATTAGACAGGACCAGCCCCTTCAACGGCGGATTTACTCTTATTTGACCTTAATTTACAAGGTCAGTTTCCTTTGCTGGCCAAAATCGCAGCCCCTGATCCGCCATCTGCAATAATGTGTCACACGGTGTAAACCGCGGCCCATATTGCACAGCCAGTCGTTGTAAAATCGCAACAACTTCACCCGCACCTACGCTATCCATATAGCGGAACGGGCCACCCAGGAAAGGTGGGAAACCAATGCCAAAAACGGCGCCAATGTCGCCATCTCGACCATTTTTAATGACCTTCTCACCAAAGCAGCGCGCCGCTTCGTTGAGCATCATCATCACGCAGCGTTCCGCGCACTGGGTCGCAGAGAGTTTGCCCTCGCCGCCAGGCTTAATAAGCCCATAAATCGCCGGGTCTACCCGCTTCTTGCTTTTACGCCCTTTTGGCTCGTAAAGATAGAAACCGCGGCCATTTTTTCTGCCTTTGCGATCGTCATTCAAAATTGCAGAAACAATGTTTGCGGGCGCGCTAAACCGTTCTCCATAAGCGCTTTCCAGCACAGGTATAATTTTAGTGCCGGTATCGATTCCCACCTCATCCAAAAGTTGGATTGGGCCGACGGGGAAACCAAACTTCACCAGCGCATTATCGATATGCTCGACCTTTTCGCCTTCGGTCAGCAGGCGCATAGCCTCGTTGATATAGGGGGCCAGAATGCGGTTGACGTAGAACCCGGCTTTATCAGCCACCACCACCGGCGTTTTGCCCTGCATTTTTGCCAGCTTAACGACGGTGGCAATGGTCTGCGGGCTGGTTCCGGCATGGGGGATAACCTCCACCAGAGGCATTTTTTCTACCGGACTAAAGAAATGCAGCCCAATCACCTGCTCAGGGCGCGCGGCCTGGGCCGCAATATCGCCGATAGGCAATGAGGAGGTATTAGAGGCAAAAATGGTGTGCGGCGCACAGTTCGCTTCGACCTCGGCCACCATCTGCTGTTTCAGCGCCAGGTCTTCAAATACTGCCTCAATCACCACATCGCGATGACGGAATCCGCTGTAGTCAGTGGTGCCGGAGATCAGCGCCAGCTCGCGATCGCGCTCGCTGGCTTTGATATGGCGGCGTTTGACCTTTTTATCAAGCAGCTGCCAGCTGTACTGCAGGGCGTGGTTGATCCCTTTCGGATTGATGTCTTTGATCCGCACCGGTAATTTGCCTTTGCTGGCGCTGACGAAGGCGATCCCGCCCCCCATCAGGCCACCGCCCAGCACGCCAATTGACGCCAGCGGCGCAGGCTCGGCTTCGCTGCCGGGATCTTTCTTCACGTCGGTGCTGGCAAAAAAGATGCTGCGCAGCGCCTGAGACTGCGGCGTCATCGCCAGCTCGCCAAAGGCTTTCGCTTCTGCAGCATAGCCGCTGCTGCTGCCCTGAGTCAGACCGGTATGGATAACCTCAAGAATGCGTTTTGTCGCCGGGTAGTTGCCCTGGGTTTTTTGCTCGGTTTTGTTCGCCACCATTTTAAACAGCAGCGCACGGCCCAGCGGCCCTGCCAGTACGCGCTCGCGCACCGGTAAGCGACGGCTATCGGGTTTGCCTTTCAGCGCGCGCGCCACGGCGGCCTCCAGCAGAATGGAATGCGGAACCACCTCATCTACCAGCCCGACTTTCAGGGCCTGACGCGGACGCAGCTGTTTGCCGGCGAGGATCATCTCCAGCGCCGTGCTGACGCCCACCAGTCGCGGCAGGCGCTGGGTGCCGCCTGAGCCCGGCAGTAAGCCAAGCTGCACCTCCGGCAGGCCCAGCACCGTTTTGGCGTCGTCGGTACAAATTCGTCCGTGGCAGGCTAGCGCCAGCTCCAGGCCGCCGCCGAGACAGGCGCCGTTGATCGCCGCAATCACCGGAATGGTCAGGGCGTGAATTTCGGCCATGATCTGCTGCCCCTGACGGGCCAGGTCTTCCGCTTCCTGGGCGCTTTCAGCGCGGGCAATCATGTTGATATCGGCCCCGGCGATAAAGTTATCCGGCTTGGCCGAGATAAATACCAGCCCGCGCAAGGCTTTGTTTTCTCGCACCTGTTTGAGGATAGCGCGAACCTGACCGCCAAACTCCGCTTTCAGGGTATTCATCTTTTCGCCTGGGGCGTCAATGGTGACGACCGCCACGTTGTCCGGACGCACGTCCAGGGTGAATGCCGTTGTCATCTCCATTACTCTACCTCCAGAACCATTGCGGCACCCAGGCCACCCGCAGCACAGGCGGTGACCAGTCCAAACCCACCGCCGCGACGGCGCAACTCATGCAGCGTCTGGGTGATCATCCTCGCCCCGGTCGCGGCAAAGGGGTGGCCATACGCAATGGAGCCCCCCAGCACGTTAAATTTGCTTTCGTCCACTTCGCCGGTGGCGTGGGCGCGGCCCAGCACATCCCGGGCAAAACGATCGCTTGCCAGCAGTTGCAGGTTGGCCAGGGTTTGCGCGGCAAAGGCTTCATGCATGTCGATGAGCGTCAGATCGCCCATCGTCAGTCCGGCGCGCTCCAGCGCCAGCGGCGTGGACCAGGCCGGCCCCAGCAGCATATCCTGCCAGACATCAATGGCGGTAAAGGCATAGCTGCGCAGATAGCCGAGCGGCTTCAGGCCCAGCTCTCTGGCGCGGGATTCGGTCATCAGGATCACCGCTGCCGCGCCGTCGGTTAACGGCGTGCTGTTCGCCGCCGTGACGGTGCCATGTTTGCGGTCGAATGCCGGACGCAGTTTCGCATAATCCGCCAGCGTAGAGGTGCCGCGAATATTGTTATCCTGGCTTAGCGGTTCGCGGAATGGTGGGGTGTAGGCGGTCATCACCTCCTCCGCCAGCTTGCCTTCTGCCCAGGCTTCTGCGGCGCGCTGATGCGAGCGGTGCGCCAGGGCATCCTGCTGCTCACGGGTGATGCCATAGGTCTTCGCCATCTGCTCGGCGGTATCCCCCATTCGCAGCCCGGTGGAGTATTCCGCCACGGCGGGGGGAACAGGAAGGAGATCGCGCAGACGCAGGCGCGAGAACAGTGACAGCCGCTGCCCGGTGGTGCGGGCCTTGTTGACGTCCACCAGCACACGCGCGAGCTTTTTGCTGACGCCAATCGGCAGAACTGAGGAGGAGTCGGCACCCCCGGCTATCCCGGCGCGAATGGTACCGGTTATCAGGCTTTCTGCCACGTTCGCCACTGCCTGAAAGCTGGTGGCGCAGGCACGGCTGACGCTGTAAGCATCGGTGTGGACATTCATTCCGGTGCCCAGCACGATTTCACGGGCGATATTCGGCGCTTCCGGCATTTGCACGACCTGGCCAAAGACCAGCTGTTCAATCACCTCGGGCGGGATTTCGCTGCGAGCCAGCAGCTCCCCTACAACCATTTTTCCCAGATCGACGGCAGGTACGCCATGATACGCCGTCGCCTGACGGGCAAATGGCGTGCGTAATCCACTGACAATGGCAATGCGATCCCCCTGACGGGTGATTAGCGGTAATGCCTGACTCATAACGCTCCCCTGTGAATAACAAATGCGCAAAGTGGTCTGACCTGATAACAGTCTTAACTAAATTTTTACATTAGCCAATCGGGGAGAGGAAAAATTGCGAGCGAACACACAGAGAGGAGACGAAACGCCTCCCGGAAGGGAGGCGCGGGAAGGAATTAACGCAGACCGAGTTGAAAAATCAGGGATTCTGCTTCGCAGCTGAACACGAAGTCGATGTCCAGACGAACGCCGCCTTCCACTTCGGTGAAGTTGGCGTTGATTGCACACGGTTCGGACTCCACGCCGCGGGCTTTCTCGGTCAGCGCGGCCAGCGTCTCTTCGGCGTCGGCACGGCGGGTAAACTCACGGCTGTAAGAGGCGGTGCAATCCGTGTTGTCCACAATGGTGCCCACATCCATACAGCAGCAAACCGGGGTTTCATCAGCACTGCATTTACTCATAGTAGATTTCCTCTTCATTCGCGCATGGCGCGAGATAAACACGATGCTGATATTTTACGCGCCGGGCGGGAGCGGCTCCAGTTGTTAATGGCTTTAAACCGGGTAAGTGAGCAATATCACAAGTAAAAATGATCTAAAACAAAAATCACCCATTAGGAGGACGCGAACTGGTCACAATTTTGCCAACCAGATCCCGTTTCGAAAAACATATCGGTAAATATTCATAAACACCCTTGCAACATTCTATCTGGTCAGACCTATACTCTCGCCACTGGTCTGATTTCTAAGTGTTACCACAGACCCTACACTTCGCGCTCCTGTTACGGTATGTAACAAAAATTGAATAAAAATAACTCAATGAGGTTATGGTCATGAGCCAGAAAACCCTGTTCAAAAAAACTGCGCTGGCAGTCGCAGTGGCAATCGTCTCCACCTCCGCCTGGTCAGCGGGCTTTCAGTTGAATGAGTTCTCTTCCTCAGGCCTGGGCCGCGCCTATTCCGGGGAAGGTGCTATCGCTGATGACGCAGGGAACGCGAGCCGTAACCCTGCCCTGATCATGATGTTTGATCGTCCCACCTTCTCCGCAGGTGCCATCTTTGTTGACCCTGACGTGGATATCTCCGGACGCTCGCGAACGGGCGCAAGCCTGAATGCGGATAACATCGCGCCAACAGCATGGGTGCCAAACCTGCACTTTGTCGCACCAATCAACGATCAATTCGGCTGGGGCGCATCCGTCACCTCTAACTACGGACTGGCGACCGAGTTCAATAACAACTACGCAGCAGGGGCATACGGCGGTACCACCGACCTGGAGACCCTCAACCTGAACCTGAGCGGTGCTTATCGCCTGGATAATCACTGGAGTTTCGGTGTTGGCTTTGATGCGGTCTATGCGAAAGCGAAAATTGAGCGCTACGCGGGTGACCTGGGTCGCATCGTTGCAGGCTCCGGGGCATTACCTCCGGCTCTGGCACGACAGGTCGCGGGGATCCCGGGAGATACCCAGATTGCCTACCTGAAAGGTGATGAGTGGGGCTTTGGCTGGAACGCCGGTATTCTGTATGAAATCGATAAGAACAACCGGTATGGCTTGACCTACCGCTCTGAAGTGAAAATCGATTTCGATGGCGACTATAAGAGCAGCCTGCCTTCAGCCTATAACCAGATCCTCGGAAACTTTGGTCTGCCAATGGGGACGGATGGCCGCACCACTGGCGGTTCTCTGACCCTGAATTTACCTGAGATGTGGGAACTGTCCGGTTATAACAGAGTCGCGCCGCAATGGGCCATCCACTATAGCCTGACCTACACGAGCTGGAGCCAGTTCCAGGAGCTGAAAGCGACTAACAGCGGCGGTGATACGCTCTTCTATAAAGACGAAAGCTTCCGTGATGCTTACCGCATCGCTCTGGGTACCACCTACTACATGGACGATAACTGGACATTCCGTACCGGTATTGCCTTCGATGACAGCCCGGTTCCGGCAGACAAACGCTCTATCTCCATTCCGGATCAGGATCGCTTCTGGCTGAGCGCCGGTGCGACCTATGCATTCAACAAAGATGCCTCCATCGATGCGGGTGTCTCTTATATGCATGGTCAGAAAGTGACGTTCCAGGAAGGTCCGTATGAGTTCTCTTCTGAAGGTAAAGCCTGGCTCTATGGCATGAACTTCAACTACGCGTTCTAATCACGCAGGGATAAAAAAGGTGAGCCTCGCGCTCACCTTTTCTTTTTTATTCCGCATCAATCTCGGAGAGTTCATTCTCGATCGCTTTGGCGTTCGGGTTATCTTCCGGTTTCAGCTTACCGCCGTTAGCAATGAAGTCGTGATTCTGGAAGTACGCTTCACGCACCATGAGATACGGATCGGAAGACTGACGCAGCAGACCGTCTGAATCCAGCAGTTGCGCGCGCGTCTCCACCCCTTCCAGCGTCCATTTACCCACCGACAGCGGCCAGGTCAGCCACGACAGCACCGGATAGAGCGTATCGACCATATCACCGCCGTCATCACGCAACGTGAAGCTACCGTAGAACGGCAGATGCACGTACGGGCCGTAACCCACATTGTAGTGACCCAGCGTACTACCGAAGCGGTGCGGCTGTTCGCGCTGCAGCTTCGGATTCGCCATCCCGGCAACGTCAATAAAGCCACCCATACCTAACAGGGTGTTCAGGAAGAAGCGGGTAAAGTGGACCATCCCCTGATAGGGATCGCCCTGCAGGAAGTAGTTCGCCATCACCGCTGGCTCTTCGAGGTTGCTGGTGAAGTTGCTCAGCCCGTTACGGGCAGGCTGTGGAACATAATCCCGCCATGCCACCGCAACCGGACGCACCACATACGGATCCAGCACGTTATAGTTGAAGTTGTACATGGTGCGGTTAAATCCTTCCAGAGGATCGGAGCGCCCCTGCTGCTCGCCAGAGCTGGCGCAGCCCATCAGCAACGTGGTGCTCAACGCAACCACCGACAGCCGAAGTTTCATATCTTTCTCCCTGTTAAGTATGGCTATCAGCAAAAGCCATCCGTCATGGCGCTTTCGCGCTCTGTCTGTAAACGTGTAAGTGATTGTATCAGCGCGTTTACTGATGTCTACGACCACAAATCGGGGCAATAAACACTCTCTGGTATGATCTCAGAATAGCCTGGCTTTAGGTTTTCGTTTGGCTGGCAATTTTATACGGCCTTTGCCAGCGATGTATCGCCTTTATTGCCATTACAGGAATTTAAGAGCTTCCCCACGGGCGGCGGGAGAAAAAGCGCTACGCTTAAAGGTATCTGCAACCTATGGAGCATTGCGATGGACGAGCTAAAAGAAGAAAAAATTGATAACCATACCGAAGAGCTGGAAGTTGAAAGCGAGGAGAATCGCCGGGGAAAGAAGATTGAGGTTGACGAGGATCGCCTGCCCTCACGTGCAATGGCAATCCACGAACATATTCGCCAGGATGGTGAAAAGGAGCTGGAGCGCGACGCCATGGCGCTGTTCTGGTCGGCCATTGCCGCCGGATTATCGATGGGCGCTTCCCTGCTGGCAAAAGGGATTTTTCATGTCGAGCTTGAAGGGGTACCCGGCGGGATAATCATCGAAAACCTCGGATACACCTTTGGCTTTATCATCGTGATTATGGCGCGCCAGCAGCTCTTCACCGAGAATACCGTCACCGCCGTACTGCCGGTGATGCAAAGCCCAACCTGGGGCAATTTCGGCCTGCTGATGCGCCTGTGGAGCGTGGTACTGCTCGGCAATATTATCGGTACCGGTGTCGCCGCCTGGGCGTTCGAGTTTATGCCGATATTTGATGAGCCCACCCGCGACGCCTTTGTGAAAATCGGGATGGGAGTCATGGAAAACAGCCCGGCAGAGATGTTCGCCAACGCGATCATCTCCGGCTGGATTGTCGCCACCATGGTCTGGATGTTCCCGGCGGCCGGTTCAGCGAAAATCGTGGTCATTATTTTGATGACCTGGCTTATCGCTCTGGCCGATACCACTCATATCGTGGTGGGTACGGTAGAGATTTTATATCTGGTCTTTAACGGCACCATTCACTGGAGCGAGTTTTTCTGGCCCTTCGCGATCCCTACTCTGGCAGGCAATATCTGCGGCGGCACCTTTATTTTTGCCTTGCTGAGCCATGCGCAAATCCGTAACGATATGTCGAATAAGCGCAAAGCCGAGCTTAAGGCCCAGCAGGAGGAAGCGGAAGAAGATAAAAAAGCGGTGTGAGTGGCGACACTTTAAGCAGTCAGGCGGTCACGCGCTTAACGCATTGTATAAATGACGTTATACTCGTGCCGCTTTGTCCCCTTAGTTAAATGGATATAACGAGCCCCTCCTAAGGGCTAGTTGCAGGTTCGATTCCTGCAGGGGACACTTTCCTGCCGTCAGATTTACCATTTTTTCCCGCAACTTCGTAAGTTACTTTCTGTTCAATAGCACCCATAAACACAACTTAACCGGTTGCTGTAATGTACTCTCCCGCCATCAGAACGTATCCCTGGCTCACCAGGTAATACAAAATTGAACGGAGAAAGTTAATGAAGAAGATCCTGATCGCGCTGGCTTTAATCGCCCCATGCTCTGCCTTTGCTGGTGTTATCTTTCACCCGGTAGAACGCGCAGCCGTGGTTGCGAATTCCGCCCACCCGGTAGCGGCTGCAACGGTTACCGCGCAGGCAAGAAATCACCGTGCCGCCAGGGTAGATGCCGTTAACTGCAACGATGGGCATTGCGTACAGCGCGGCAACGTCATTCGCTAAGCGTTACGGAGCCCCGAAAGGTTGGGGCTCTCACCAGATGTTATTTCATCGAATCATTCAGCAGTGACAACACTACCTGTGACGTCTGGTTGGCTTTGGTCATTAACGAGGCGAACGTTTCCTGGAGCATCTGCGCCCGGGCCATACTGGACACTTCCGCGGCATAGTCCGCATCTTCAATCCGCGAGCGGGACGCACTGACCGCAACAGACATTGTCGCCTGGAGATTTTGCGTGGACTCCAACCGGTTCGCCACAGCGCCCAGCGTGCTGCGTCTTTCATCAACCTGTTTAATGGCATTATCGAGCGCGGCCAGAGGGTTCTCAGGATTTTTCAGGCGGATCTCATCGCCGACTTCAGCGATATTCAGGGTCGTGTAGTTGGTCGCCGCATCCGTAGAGGCACTAAAAGACGCCTGGTAGTAGATCTGGAGATCCCCCAGACCATTCAGCGTTTTTAGCAGGAAACGGGCAGGATTCTCATCAGTCAAAACCAGAGTGGCTTTTTTTGTCTCAGTGCCGTTCACCACATCCATGTAGTAATTACCGTCCGCGTCCAGGCGCAGCACATCGTTGGAGATATTACCTTTGGCATCGGTATAACGCACGTTGACCTTCGCAGGATCCATCGTGACCCTTGACGACCCGCTGACCTGATTCACATCAGAGAAATTATTCAGACTGGTAGCGTTATTCGCCGTCACCACAAGCGAACTGTTCGTACCGTCAGTCGTGGTCGTTACTGAGGCAGTGTAATAGTTAAAATTACCATTGCCATCATCCACTTCCATAATGTACTGGCTGCCCGACTTCAGGAGTCGGGAACTGGAGCTGGAAAGCGGATTATTACTCGCATCCCTGAAGCTCAATGCTGCGGTCGTGGCATCAATATTGGGCGTAGTCGTTACGACAGCCGGAAGCGTAGCGAAATCCGTATCCAGTTTTGCCGTGGTGCTGGTCATTTGTGCGGTGACGGCACCCGATGAACCGTAGCTCAGGGTTGCAGGATAATAGAAATCATCCTGCTCAATATAATACTGACCGTTTGATTCTCTTAATGACGGCGCGGGACTATTGCTTAACATTCCCCCATTGGTATCGATATAGCTCACCGAAGTAATGGTCCGGCTATTTAGCTGGGTGACGCTGCTGTAGAGAGGCGTTCCATTGGTGGCACTGATATTTACAGTTCCGGTTCCGCTGGCGGTATCCCAGCTTGCGGCCGTGGTGGCCTGATAATAAGCTGGCTTGCCGTCGGCTCCCGTGTCCTGAATGTAATACCGGCCATCAGTGGCGTTTCGCACCAGTTGCGGCGAGTTGTATGAGCCCGTCGGATACCAGGTTACGCTGACATTACCGCTGTTCAGGTCGATATTACTGGCATTTCCAGAAACCTGATTGATATCTGAAACCTTACCGCTGATGCCACGAATAACGAAATCCTTCAGGCCGATACTCTCTACGCTGAAATTTTTCGATAAATCGAGGGAGATTTTTTCATTATCCCGGGTGCCGACCTGAAAACCGACGGTACCCGCACTGCCATTCAACAGATTGATGCCGTTAAAGTCGACAGAGCCGTTCAGGCGGTCGATCTCTTTAAGGTTTAAGTTGATTTCGGCCTGAATGGTATCGGCATCCACCAGGGTATTGGATTCACTGAGCCCTTTGACTGTAAGCTCGCGAATACGCTGCAAACGATTGTTAATTTCATCCATTGCGCCTTCGGCCGTCTGAATCATCGACAAGCCATCACCAGCATTCCGCTGCGCCTGCTGCAGCCCATTTTGCTGGCTGGTCATGCGGTTAGCAATCGCCTGGTTGGCCGCATTGTCCTTCGCGCTATTGATACGCATGCCGGAAGACAAATTGCGGATAGACTGCTCCAGGGCAGAGGTGTTTTTTGCAGATTGACCCCGCAGCGTTAACGCCATCAGGTTAGTTTTTAGGCTCAGCATTTCGATATACCGATACAGGTTTCTCTGAAGCTGTTATCGGTCGTACAGTAGATTAGTTGATGATTTATTTGAGCCTTAACCAAATTTGGTAGGGGGCGTGGCGCATAATTGCGAATATGTTAATGCGTTCCAGCGTTACGAAGATGCCCAAAAACCGATAATAACCCTGCCAGTGGCAAGGTTTAAGGAGGATTACATGCCAAAAGCACTACTCATCATCGATATGCAGAATTTTGTCACAGAGAGAATTCAGCAGGGCGTGGATTACTTCCCGCATAACAGCATTGAAAACATGACCTCTGTAATTGAAAAATTCAGAAAATCAGGCCTTCCCGTCATCCACGTTCGCCACCAGACGCCTGAACAGGGCTCGCTTTTCCATCCCAGCTCCTCCTCCAGCTTACCCCTGGACGCCTTTAAAGAATCAGCGAACGAACCGGTTTTTATCAAACACACCTCCTCCGCATTCAGCTCAACGGGATTACTGGATTATCTTCAGGATGCGCAAATTTCAGAGGTTGTTGTCACTGGCGCGGTGGCCGGATTTTGCGTTAACTCCACCGTCAGGATGGGTGCCGACCTTGGGTTAAAGATGACGGTGCTAAAAGATGCGGTAATCAGCTTTGAACTGAGGCAAGCTCAGCTCAGCGCAAAAGTCATTCATGACGTCACCCTTGCGCTGCTTGCGGCCGATTTTGCCCAGGTTATCCCTGCAGTGGAATTACAGGTATAATCTGCCCATCATTTGACAGATTTCAGAAACGACGATGACCAAACTCACACTACAAGAGCAGATGCTGAAAGCTGGCTTAGTCAGCAGTAAAAAGCTGGAAAAAGTGCAGCGCACCGCTAAAAAGTCCCGCGTCCAGGCGCGCGAAGCCCGGGAAGCGGTAGAAGTGAATAAGCAGGCGCAAATTGAGCGCGATAAAGAGCTTAGCGAACAGCAAAAGCAGGCGACGCTGGCAAAAGAGTATAAGGCGCAGATCAAGCAGTTGATTGAGATGAACCGCATTGTGATTGCCAAAGGCGATATCAGTTTTAACTTCACCGACGGCAATCTGATTAAAAAAATCACTGTGGATAAGACCACGCAAAAACAGCTGGTCAATGGCCGTCTGGCGATTGCGCGTCTGGTTGCTGAAGCGGGTCGCGAGAGCGAATACGCCATCATCCCTGCCGTTGTGGCGAATAAAATTATGCAGCGTGATGCGAGCTATATCGTCTTCAGCGGTGAGCTGACGCAGGAAGCGAAGGATGAAGACGATCCATACGCCGATTTTGTCGTGCCTGACGATTTGATGTGGTAACACTTAAAAGCCACCTCCCGGCGAGGTGGCCTTTCTCCATACTTATTAACGCTCGTGGAACGCCTCCGCTCTGGCGCGCAGAATCGGTTTCAGCAGATAGGCCATCACCGTTTTCTTACCGGTAATAATATCCACCGACGCCACCATTCCCGGAATAATTAACAGCGGCTTTTCATCCGTGCCGAGATGGTTTTTATCGGTGCGCAGGCGAATCACGTAAAAACTTTTCCCGTCTTTGTCGGTTACCGTATCAGGGCTGATCTGCTCCAGCGTTCCCTTCAGGCCGCCATAGATGGTGTAGTCGTAGGCGGTGAACTTCACCGTTGCTTCCTGGCCCGGACGTAAAAACGCAATGTCCTGCGGGCGAATTTTGGCCTCCACCAGCAGCTTGTCGTCCAGCGGCACAATCTCCACCAGGTCGTTGCCCGGCTGGATCACGCCGCCGATGGTGTTGACCATTAGCTGCTGCACCACGCCGCGCACCGGCGAGGTGACCAGGGTACGGTTCACCCGGTCGGAAATCGCCTTGCCCGACGCCTCTATCTTGCTGAGATCGGTTCGCGCCTCGTTGAGCTGCCCCAGCGCCTCGCTGCGATAACGCCCGCGCGTTTCACTGACTTTGCTCTCAATCTCCTTGATGGCCGCTTCCGCCCGGGGAATGGCAAGGGTCACGGAGTCGAGCTGTCCCTGGGTCTCTACCACGCCACGACGCAGGCGGAGCACTTCGACTTTGGAGATCGCCCCTTTCGCCACCAGCGGTTCAGACATGGCGACCTCCTGCTGCTGCAGCCCCAGGCTACGACGGTACTGGCTGGCTTTGCCCTGGAAGTCGAGCAGCTCCTGCTTCTTCTGCACCAGCTGTTCGTTGAGCCCCGCCAGTTCGCTCTGAATACGTTTGTTGACGCTGGCGAAGAGTTCCATCTCACCGCTGGCGATCTCCGGCGCCTTCTTCACTATCTCCGGCGCCAGGGTCAGGGTTGTGGCATCGTTCAGCAGCGCGGTCAGACGCTGGATGCGCGCCTGGAGCGCCAGCCGGTCGGCTTCGCTCTCCCCGGCGTTGGAACGAAACTGGGTATCATCCAGACGCAGCAGCGGCGCGCCGGCTTTCACCACCTCGCCTTCATGCACAAAGACTTCGGCCACGATCCCACCCTCAAGGTTCTGCACTTTCTGCAGACGTGATGAGGGGATCGCCCGCCCTTCCCCGCGCGTCACTTCGTCAATGCTGGCCAGCGATGCCCAGAGGATCATGGCGATAAAGAAGGCGAAGATAGCCCACAGCGTGACGCGCACCACCCGGGGGGCATCATCCAGCAACGCTTTGTTGACCTCGTTGGTGGTAAACGGTGCGGGCTGTTTATCTCCTGACAGCCAGCTCATCAGGCGGCTAAGCGTCTCAACGATTCGCATGAATTTGTCCCTTCTTCAGCGCACTCATGACGCTCTCTTTCGGGCCATCGGCAATGATTTTGCCGTTGTCGACGATAATCAGACGATCCACCAGCGTCAGCAGCGACGCACGATGGGTGACCATCAGCAGCGTTTTGTTGGCAATCACCGGTACGAGCGCCTTTTTGATCAAATCTTCGCTGGTGTTATCCATCGAACTGGTGGGTTCGTCCATCAACAGCACCGGCGGGTCGAGCAGTAGCGCCCGCGCCAGGGCGACAGCCTGCCGCTGGCCGCCGGAAAGGCTCATTCCCCGCTCACCCACCTGCATGTTGTAACCGGAGGGGTGACGACGGGCAAACTCGTGCACCCCGGTCAGGGTGGCCACCCGCAGCATGGTTTCGTCATCAACGTAGCTGGCGCCATACACCAGGTTCTCCCGCAGGGTGCCGCTGAACAGATGAATATCCTGTGGCGCGTAGCCGATATTGTGCCGCAAATCGTGAACATCGATCTGACGGGCATCGATGCCGTCGATCAGCACATTCCCGCTGTCCGGCTGGTAAAACCCGACCAGCAGTTTCGCCAGCGAGCTTTTCCCGGACCCACTGCGGCCAATAATCCCCACCTTCTCCCCGGGCTGGATCGTCAGCGAGACGTTGCTGAGCGAGGCATACTGATTGCCGGGATAGATAAAGGTCACATCGCGCAGCTCAATGGCGCCGGAGAGGGTTTCCCGCTTCAGCGGCACTTCGTCGTCCTGCACCTCCTGCTCAAGATCCATCATCCGGTCGATGGTGGCCTTGGTCATTCGCGCGCGCTGGTAGCGGGTGATGAGGCTACACAGCTGGCCGATGGGCATCATGGCGCGACGGTGCAACAGATAGCAGGCAATCAGCCCGCCCATGCTCAGGTTGCCGCCGATAATGATGTAGACCCCGGCCACGATCAGGGCCACGCCGCTGAACTGCTGCAGCCAGGCAGTAAAGTTCACCGCCACATAGGAGAGCGACTTCACCCGCAGTTCCAGCTTGCTCAGCTGACCGGTGAGGTGCTCCCACTGATACTGACGCTCGCTCTGGGCGTTGTTGATTTTGATGGCATCCAGGCCGGTGAGTGTCTCCACCAGCATCGCCTGGCGTTCGTTGGAGAGCTGATAGGTCTTCCTGACCCGCGACATCAGCGGACGCTGGATCAACCAGTTCACCAGCAGCGCCAGCGGATAAGCGAGCAGCGGGATAAACACCAGCGGGCCGCCAATGATGCCAATCACCAGCAGGATCAGCAGGGTAAAGGGGAGATCGATAAAGGCGGTCAGCGTCAGCGACGACAGAAAATCACGAATCGACTGGAACTCCTGGAAATTCTGCGCAAAGCTGCCCACCCGCTGCGGGCGGAGCTTCATCTTCATCCCCAGCAGCCGCTCGAACAGCGCCGAGGAGACCACGAGGTCGGTTTTTTTGCCCGCCAGATCGAGGCAAATTCCCCGCAGGATCTTCAGTACAAAGTCGAACACAAAGGCAATGCTGATGCCAATCGCCAGCACCCACAGCGTGGCGGTGGCCTGATTGGGCACCACCCGGTCATAGACATTCATCACAAACAGCGGGGCGCTGAGGGCCACCAGGTTGACGAGGAAACTGGCGACCACCGCATCCAGGTAGAGGGATTTCGACAGTTTGAGCGTGTCCTGGAACCAGGCTTTGGTACGCGGCAATGTAGCCGTCGGCTGGGCATCAAACTCATGCTCCGGAGAGATAAAAATCACCCGGCCGCTGTAATTCTCCGCCAGCGTCTCTGGCGACACGGTGATTTCACCGCCCTCCGTTTCGCTGGGTAGCAGCCGGGCGCGCTGCTGCGCATCCCAGCCAATCAGCACCGCGGCCTGATTGTTCTTCAGCAGGAGAATGGCGGGCAGAGAGAGCGCGGTGATGTTTTCAAGCCCACGCTGCACCACCCGCGCCTTGAGCCCGGCCCGTCCGGCGGCGCGGGGGAAGGTCTCTGTCGTCAGGGTGTGGGCTGCCAGCGGCAACCCCGCGGTCAGGACGTTGCGGCTGGTGCCTATGTTATGCAATTTACAGACGATCATCAGCGCATCCAGCAGGGGATCGTCATGGCTTTGCCGCGGATCCAGCCTGCCCTGCGCCTGCGGGGCCATCTCGATGCGATCAGAGGAGTCAATATCAGGCGTCATTCTCTGCCTCAGTGTTCTGCGGACGGGAACCGCAGATAAAAAAAGAGAGGGTTGTTGCCGTTATCTCTGCCAGCAACAACCCCGTCAGCCTCTCAGGGCGTCTTACTTTAATTCAGGCAGTTCTGCCTGGGAAGATTTCGCTTGCGTGAGCGGCTCCGCTGCCGTCGGCGGCTGAATATTCAGGCTCTTAAGCAGTTCGCCGGTACGGGCGCTGATGCGGTAGGTGGTAAACATGTCGACAAACTGCAGCTCGACGTAGCGGCGCTGGGCGCTGAACACCTCGTTTTCACTGTCCAGCATATCGAGCAAGGTCCGGTCGCCAAGGCTGAACTGCTCCTGGTAGGCGCTACGCACCTGCACGCTGCGATCGGCATACTCTTTGGCGATCGGCACCTGCTGCCCGGCGTTTTTCAGGGCGTTCCAGGCCAGACGCAGCTCTTCGTTCAGCTGACGCTGGGCGTTATTTTTCACATCCTGAGCCTCTTTCATTTTGTAGGCGTAAGAGGTGAGCGTCGCCTGGTCGCTGCCGCCGTTATAGAGGTTGTAACGCATGCGCAGCATCGCCTGCCACTCCTGGCTGTGGCCGCGGGTCCCATCGATGTTGTTATCCATGGTGCGCCCGACTTCGACATTCACATCCGGATAAAAGCGCGATTTTGCCGCCTCGTACTGCTGGCGGGTCGCTTCCACATCGGCATCGGCCTGTTTCAGCAGCGGATTGTTTGCCAGCATGACGGTCCGCGCGGCCTCCAGCGAGGCGGGTACCGCGATTTTGGCGGGCATGACGAGAGTGTCAGGCTCTTTGCCGGTGATACTCTGGTAGTTGGCGCGAGCGTCTTCGAGGTTAGTTTGCTCGGTCAGCAGGTTGTTGCGCGCCTGGGCCAGACGAGCCTGGGCCTGCTCAAAGTCAGCCTGACGCCCCACCCCCTGCTCGGTACGCAGGCGGATCTGATCGAATACGCGCTCGTGATTCTTCAGGTTATCTTCTGCCAGCGCCACCATCTTCTGGCGCATCAGCACATCGAGATAGCTCTGGATCGCCTGCAGGGCGGTGGATTCGCTGGTATTCATTACCGTCCAGGCGCGGGAGTTGACCGTCGCTTTCTGGCGGCCCACTTCGCTGGTGGTGGCAAAACCGTTGAAGACGTTCTGGCGCAGATTGATGGCGGACTCGCTGCGGTGCAAATCACGCAGATGATCGCCTGCCCCGCGGGTGCTGGCGTTATCGGTTTGTTCCCAGCCGGTACCGGCGGTGAGATCCAGGGTCGGGAGATAGCCGCCTTTGGCGGCGCGGAGATCCTGATCGGCGGAATAGCGGCTGTTTACCGAGGCGTTAACTTCCGGATGCCATAACAGGCTCTCTTTCACGGCCTGTTCCAGGGTCGTGGCCTGGCTATATGTGGCGCTCAGCGCCAGGGTAGCCCCTATAACGAACTGACTATACTGTTTCATCTTATTTTTTCCTTCATATCCCTTGATTATTGGTCAATATTCACCAGAGAAACCCCATCAGAGAGAGGGGGAAAAATGTACCCTGCGATTTTGCGGACAGACGGGATCCCTCGTCTGTCCTGAATAATGTTTGCCGCGCAGTGCCAGACCAGCCCTGCGCGGCGCCAGTCAGGCGTGCTCTTCCGGTTTGGCGATCAGACTGTCGAGCACCGTGTCGTTACCCGCGTCATACCCCTCCGTTCCGGCGATCTCACCGCCTTCAGCAGGAACATGCTCGACTTCCGCCGGGCCCTCCGCCGTGTCGCTCTGCGGCCCCGCCTGGATCAGCGTGCTGAGATCGTTATGCTCTTCATCATGAATGAGATCGCTAAAGTTCAGCTGCTCCTCCTGATCCGTACTCTGGAGCGTGAGGTTTTCGCTCTGCGCATTATCGACCGTTGGTGTGCCGTTGTTATCCACACTGCTGGTATTGAGCATCAGGTTGTCGTCATCGATTAACGATGCGGCGTGATCCCCGTTCGCCAGAGCGTGGTCGGCGTCATGCTCATCAGCCGTCAGGCTGCTCGTCTGCTTGTGATTCTCTTCACTGTCGCTTTCAACATGATTCTCCTCAACGCTGTGGTCAGCCATCAGAGAGCGATCGTCAACGTTATCATCGGCGTGCTCTTCTCCGCCGTGGCTTTCGCTGACAAACGTTCCGCCCTCTTTCCCGTCAACGGTGAAGTCGGTTTCGTGTTGATCGAAGGCGGTAGAGTCCACTTTCAGCCCGATCTCCCCGAAATCGCTCTGACCGTCCGGCAGCTCAACGCTCACCTGGCCGTTGAAGTGCGAGGTGTCGTTGTCAAAGGTCAGGGTGTAGCTCTTCTCTTCGGCGTTGTAGCTGACGCTCGCATAGTTGCCGGTAAAGGTCGCGTTTTCCGGGATACCGCTCAGGGTGATGCTGTTAAGGTGATCGCTGCTGTCTGAGCTTTCGAGATTGACATCCAGATTCAGCGTCACCGTATAGCTGACGGTGGTATTGCCGCCGTGCGTGGAGGAGGGTCCGTCACCAAAAACAACGCCTTCGATGCCGTTGGCATTCTGGAACGGTGACTTCCCGGTCTCGTTATCAACCACATGCAGGTTATCTATATCGTTGTTTTTACCATTCTGTGGATGGTCGACACCGGTAACGGTGTAGTCAGCCTCATTCCCCTGAACAAAGATATAGTCCTTACCCACGCTGCTTTGCGGTAAGCCCTGGTTGCCAGTGATGCCGTTGAGCGGCCGGAATTCATAGCGATCCTGCGGCCAGTCACCCTGCTGGTAATAGCCACCCGTATGGTCACCGACCACAAATATATCGGTGTAGGTCTTGTCGCCGTTATTGGCGTTGGCGTTACCCTGGCTGTTGTAGTAGTGGATCTGATCCAGGCTGTCGGCCTTCGGCACGAAGTCGCCCTGGATCTTACCGTCCGGGCTATCCGGAGTCAGCCAGACATGTACGTTGCTGCCGATCGCCACAATCACGCCGTTCTGGATGTCGTAACCGTTAGGATCGCCGCTGCCGCCATTAACGTGGATGATCTGGTCATCTGTCGTCTCGGTCGTCTTACTGCCTGGAGTGACGGTAACGGTTAGTTTGACGTCGGCGTCGGAATCAGAGTCCGCGTCGGCATCCGCGTCGGCGTCGGCGTCGGCATCAGAGTCCGCATCTGCGTCGGCATCGGCCTCGGCATCGGAATCCGAACCGGCATCAGCATCAGCATCAGCATCAGCATCGGCGTCGGCATCCGGATCCGCGTCAGCATCGCAATCCGCATCGGCATCGCAACCATCATCGGCATCACCATATGCATATGCAACCTCACTGTCCTCCTCTTCC